>JAMOVR010000268.1 GCA_027061945.1 Candidatus Heimdallarchaeota archaeon | reverse complement strand
GGTTAAACAAGTACAGATCTCAAAAGATATGGGCACTATCTTTCTTTTTCACACAATATCCATTCCTGAGTTAGTCCAAAACGCTTCAATAAAAATAGATATCCTGACACTACCAACAGAGAACAATAATAAAGGATTGCTTAAATACACTGTTACTTATCTTAATGGGACAAACAGAGACTACGGAGTCTTTAATTCCAGTTGGTACGATTTCTACGCTTCCCCATTCATATACCCTGATACCGAAGGATGGAACCAGTATTTCACAGCCTGGAAAAACAAAAACGTAACAGACCAGTCCTACTTAGACTACAACTATTTTAACTATACCCTGCAAGTTACTGAAGACTACTTTGGTATTAACTCTAACCATGAGCCAGAGTTCGGTGACAACGGAGTCTATCAATATAAACGAGAGATTGAACACAAGTTCTGGTTCGACAAAAACACTGGTGAAATGGTATATGGTTATTGGTATTTTAATTACACTTTAACATATAACGACAATAACAAGGATCCGGATGTCTACGCTTTTCTTGTAGAACTTTATCAACCCGGAGTTGACCTTTCACAAATAAATCAACAAACAGTCTCTACGAGTTCAGGAGAAAACCATGTCTTCCAGCTCCCCGCACCTTCAATTCCAATCGTCTTCCTTACTCTGACATTATTTACCTTCATACTAAGTAGAAAACATGGAAAAAGAAAGTTGATCTAAAAATGGTTTTTATAGCTAATTTATTTGGTTGTTAGAATCATTTTTTATCGATTTTATTAATTTTAGCTGAATTTATAAAATGGTTTCTTTACTATTTGGCCGGTGTTCATCAGCATTATTTTTATTGTTGTGCTGGCATATCGATAAATGTTTTGCATTTTAGTCGGGCTATGCGTAATTTTCGCTATACTTTGTACATACATTTTTTTCTCGAAAATTTTTGGAGGTGAATAAATGGGTCTAGAGCGACTCCAGACAAAAATTCCGCGTGAAATATATGAATACTTGCTTAAACGAACTAACAATACAAATGTGTATAAATTAACGCAAGAGGCAGTCATAGGCTATTATGAGTTACTGCGGACTATGGATGCCGTGAATTTTCAATTAGGTACTGACTTTGATGATCCCTCAGAGTTCTTGGCTGTAGTTAAAACTCTTTTACGGCATAAGCATCTTTCCCGCCTTCTTATAGAAGCGTTACAGGAGGGAGTGTAATGGAAGAGCTGCGACGCGTGTATGTAGTGAAGTGTCCTAGTTGCGGCAGGCCTCAGATTTATGCTCCTAAACGCGTCGCAGCTAGAAAAAGAAAGGACTGTGTTTTTTGCCATCGAAGATTTGACGTAGCACGTGCTACTATCATTAAAACGTTTGATGCTGCCACCCAAAAAGACGCAGCAATACAGGCAAGGGATTTTTTGTTGGCTTATGTAGCACAGCAACACCGTAATGACCATAGCACTAAAGGGATGACCAAAAAATACATCCCAACAATCTTAGAACAATTTAGGAATGCAGTTTTGCCAACATATTCTAAACTAAATAGTGGCAGGCCTAGAATCCAGACCCAAAATGGTCAGACGGTATCTCCCACTGACCAAATGACCATTGGTTTGAGGTTTGAAGAGTATGATATTGCTATTGATTGGCGTCATCTGCAAGGTGTTGGTTCACCAGATCTTCATGCTAAGCTTACAAAGTTTTTTGGCGGGAACCCTCTGGAACCTTTTGAGAGGCGTTATGATTGGGGCAGTATTGTAGTTAGTACTTCAGGCGTGATTGATGTTTATTTTGAAAGTGATGATTTGTTCCATCGTGCTTTTGCGGTTACTGCGATGAATGAACTTAGTGAGCTTAATGGTTCAAGAATTGTATGGCGTAATCCTATAAACGGCAATGAGTTTACGTTCCGAGCGAAATATGGCTCGGAATTAGCAGAGCAAGTTAGATCTCTTTTTGGTGATAATTCTACTGGGATGTTTTTGCTTGAAAACACTTGGTCTATTAAATCTTATTTGAGTGATAAGGATCAAGAGTTAAGAATAGAGTCTAGAGATCCCGGTGTTTTAAGGAAGTATGTTACCGATTTGCTTAGAAAGCGTGTTGGATCCGTAATCCCTGTAGAAGAGCGAGTAGTAATTGTTGAGACGGAGGACAGGGTTGCGCGGAAAAAAATAGAGTCGCTGGAAAGCGAGATTTTGCAGAAATTGTCAGTAATTAATGATGCAGTTTCACAAAGCACAGAATTAGTCATGGCTACTTTGAATGATGTAGCACGTGCTACACAAGAACAAAAAGATAATGTAGATTTTGTTGCTTACCAGGTAGAACAACTTACTACTCAAAACAAGCAAATATCCACTATTCTAGAGAGGTTGGTCGAAAGAACCGAGCTACAGGTTAGATTAACTCGGGAACAACTAAAATTGTTAGAACGTCTCGATCTTAACACTTTGGAGATCTTGGATAGTGTTAAGTTGCGAGTTATGCATGCGATTTTACTAATTAGTGAGTATTTAGAACGCGTTTACGGGGAGATAAGGGGTTGGCGTGACTTATCCCTCGAGGTGAGAGAAAAAGTCGTTGAATTGGCCGAAAAACACGATGTTTCGGTTAGATTGTTAGCCCGACTTTTACGCGTGAGTCACACGTCTATTTTGAAGTTTAGGAGGAAGATGGAGATGAAGTTGCATAGGATTGAGAACCATGTAGCACGTGCTACTGACCACTTTTTAGAAAATGGTCATTCGTTTGCGTTTAGTTTTGGAAACCATTTGGAAACCAGAAATGGTAACCAGAATTTTGTTGCAGTATCGCGTAGGTGGAGTGATAGGCAACGCGTTATCTACAATTATTTGGTTGGGAATCCTGGTAGTCGCATACGCGATATTGCTTTGGCTACTGGTTTTAGCCAAAAACAGGTTTGGAACACGCTTAACACTACAAGTGTTAGGCTGTTTGTTTACAAGAGGGGGAGGAAATACTACCCAATTTCGAGGTGAAAACTGAATGATCAGAAACAAGGATCAGGTATGTATTGAGAAGATTCCTTTCAGCGTCTTAGAGGACGTGAATCATGAATCCATATTAGTGAGGTGTTAGGCGTGAAAATGAAAGAAACTATTGAGAGCGTGTTGGCCCTAAAAAACTTTTTTGAATTTTTATTTAAATAAATAATTGTTTTATTGAATACTGGGATAAGATGTATGATTGTGCATTTGTACGAGCAACTTCTAGACGATGCTCGTACAAATGCACTCTTTGTTGATTCTTGATTTTGTTGTTTTGGCTTGTGTTTTTTGTGTTTGTTTTTTTATCCCGGTGTTTTGTTGCGTTTAGTAACTGCTAAACACTGGTAAAAAGTCTGGTTTCCAATTCTGGTAAAAAGTTTCCATTACTAAACGCAACACGATGACCATTGGTCATTAAAACCATGTAGCACGTGCTACAATGGTTTTTATTTTAGGAAAAATAACAATCAGACATGAAAAACAGATTAACGGGTTATGAATTCAAGCCAAAAGAATTGGTAGAATACAATGAATGGACATTACAACAAATTGCTAGCGAAATTAATACTCACATAAGTCGTATTTTCCAAGTAGTTGGTTTTGAAATTACGATTCTTGTATTAATACTCTCACTAAATAAAAACGAATGGAGCTCTTCCCAAAAGTTGCTTTTGGTTGCTTATATGTCTTTTTTCTTCTATCAATCTCTTAACGTATATATGGTCTTGAAAACCAGGGAAAACATATACATGCTTCCTACTCTTAAAGATCTGCAGAAATTTAAGTCTGACGATGAATTAAGAACGAAACTTCCACATCTCGCAACTTACAAAGGAACATTAACAGTCTTATTAATGTCACTAACTGATCTTCATAAAAAAGATGCAATTCGATTAATTGTGAAAGCAAATAAAATCTATGAAGCTTTTTATATGGAGATCTTACTTAGTTTTTTTTCTTTTTTCAAACATTTGGGGTGAAATTTCGGAAGTATTGAACGCATTAATGTTTTTTATTTCAGCGATCTATTTAGTATGTATTGTTTTTTGCTCTGGGGATAATGAACAAAGGGAAAAATTACTCGATGAAGTTCTGAAAAAGTATAAAGAAGATTTAGAAAAAAATAAGGACAAATTTATACAAGAATTGTATGGTTTCCACACACAAGATTCAGCGTAAGCTAGCCGCGACTTCTTGTAGTTCCTCGTCAACTTTTTCTTCGTTATTGACTGCTTCATTAGTTAGCTCTTTGAGGATTTGTTTTGCTTCTTTGAGTTTCCCAGGGTTCCTGCACCAGCTACAATATAAAGAATGAGTGAGTAAGACCATTTCGAATTTTCCTCTTCCTGAATCCGGGAGTGTTTTTGATTTTCCGAGTACTATTTTAGATGCAACTGCGAAAGCAGCAGCGAACTTTTCTTTTGTTACTTTGTTTGCTCCAAATTTTGCTCTTGCTAAGTGATACGCTAAATACATTGCTTGTGCCTCATCGCTTTCTCCAAAAAACTCGCTGAAAGAATCCGTCTCAAGAATTGTTCGTTTTAAGTCTGCTGCGGAAACATCCCGCCAAATAGTTGAAAGATCTTTAGAGTACCATTTTGGCCTTTTAAAAGTAATTAGTTTTGCCCCTGCCCCCGTAGTCATCACAGCTTTTGCATATCCATGTTTCTTAATTGTCTCCCTATTTTTGTACCCTAAAGTAACCAATGTATCCTTGTTTTGAAGTAAAAAGTCGTAAAGCGTCCCTGTCAGGTGTTGCTTCAAAACATAAAAGAGAGTTTCACTCAGGCCGGTAAACACAAGTCTTTGACCCCTAGTCCTGACACCGTAAAGAAAATCAAATGTCTGGTCTGTAAGTAATAAATCTACTCCTTTATGTCTGTGCACACTAACGTAGGCGGTGAATGCTTTTGCCAGGTCTGAGCTATGCTCGTATTTAGACAATAACCTATCAAATTCATCTCCTGCAACAGCTATTCTACTGTTTAAAGGTCTTTTTCCTGCAAATCTTTCATCTAATAAGTCGGATGTCACCACTATCCAGTCCGGCATTAATTCCTGAACCTTATCTGCAATAGAAGGTGGTGTGAGCCAGTAATTTGTTTCATTAAACCTTTTGTGATGTTTTTCGAAAAAATAAGCTAGATAAGTGGTTTTTCCTGTTCCGGATGGCCCTACAACTAGATAGGTCTGAGGATGGTCTAGTGGCTTACTCAAGCTCTATCTCCTCCCATTGAAAAGTTTTAGGTTTTGGTTTTCTAGCCATTATATGAGTACATATCGAGAAAAGTTTTGAAATAATAAATTCTAAAGTTGCATGTGCTTCTCTAAACGCTTTTAGTATAAGTATTTTCTCAGATATGGTTAACGAATCAATTTCTTTGAGGCTATTTAGTACTCTGTATCTTTTAGTTACCTCGATGAATTTAATCAGGGGCGTAGTATCTCTCGCCTTTATGATGATAGTTTTTCCATTTTTACCAGCAATCAAAGGATTCATAATATATCCTGCAACTCTTATCATTCGTTCTACTACATCATTCCAATTATCCGTATTTAACGCAGAGCTGACCATTATTTGCAAATTTGCGAAAAAATCTCCAACAAATGGTTTGAATTTTCTTTCCGCACCATTTCCGCTATCTACTTTCCAAGTCATGAAATCAGCGTTTGTTTCAAAAATAGTTTTTTCGTTAGTTTCTTCAATCAATACGTATTCTGCAGGATCTAGTTTGATCCATAGTTCTTGAGTATTTTTTACCAATTTTATAGTATCTTTATAATATTCGTATACCTCTTTTCGGATCTCGATTTTTTTTTCTATTTCTGACAGCAGTTCAGACGATATTTCTAGCACATTTTGCATACTTTCTATTTTGAGCTGTTGCCAAATTCCCCACGTTAATACCTCTGTGAGGTAACCGTCTATGTAAATTCCCCGTATGCGTACTTCTCCTTGCTCCAGTTTTTCTGCCCTCAAGTAATATAAAGGTACGGGCCGATTTTCTGTGCTTGGTAACTCTCCATTCCCGTAATATGCTTTCTTTAGTTTATTTATTAGTTCGGCTATCTTTTTATCGTCTTTGTATTTTTGTGCCTCTATTAGTAGCCTCTGCGTGAAATGATACACGTCTTCTTCTTCCAGAGCACTTAAAGCCATGCCTAAACTTGCTGCACTTTTAGCAAGTCTGTCCCGAGAAAAGTATTCCGTTATAGCCCATACTTGTTCTCTTTGGTCTATTTTCGACACTTCACCACCACCAAAGATTATGTGCTTTTAATAGATCAAAAAAAGGGTCTAGAACGTGTAATGCCCATAGTATTGTGTAAACTATGCTAAGAATAGTAGCTGCAATAATTAATTTAAGAGACAGACGTGTTTTCTTTGAAGTAGCACGTGCTACTTCTTTTTTTTCTTCAGTTCCGCTTTCGAGTTTTTTGTTCAGGTCATGTGGTTCAGGGTTTGTTATGCTACTAAAGACCCATACAAAGTAGCCTATCGATATTGCGACTCCAAACCATAATAGTTGCATGATGGCTGAAACCATCATAATAGCTTCGGAGATAATTAGTAGTGTTGCGTGTTTTAGGAGTCTGGAGTTTATAGTTAGCAGGATAATTATTAGTGCAACACCCGAAATAGCCGATATTAGGATAGTAATGTAAAAAATGGCGGGTAGTTTTTCAGCATATCCAACTAACCCATTTTTTTCCTGTATGTATTTAGAGAAAATATAGAACAGCGAATATATGTTTATGATGAGTACTATAGTTGCGAAATACGCTTTTTTCCGGGTCCATTTTTCTATTTCGCTTTCTTCCTGATAATACTGTTCAAATGTTCTTTCGAAGTCTGTTTTTGTTTTTCTGTGCACTAAACAAGCTTCTATTTTTCTTTGTTTCTTCTTTAAAGCCAATAATAAAAGGGGATCTGTCCATTGTTTTTCTGTTTGGCTTATTTCTAGTTCTTCGCATTGCTTGCAATAATGTTCACTCATTTTTTCGACCTCCTAAAATTGCTTTAGTTTGCCATTCCCGGATCCTGTTTGGTGTTTCAATTGCTTCTCTTTCTAGTTCAGTTTGCTCTATGGTTCTGTATGCTTTTACTCCTACGCTGACTCTCTCGAGGTCATCTGATGGGCTATGTTCTGCAGGGCCCAAAACCATGTACGCATCTCGTAACTTTTTTTCCAGAGCTTGTAGTATGATCTCGTTCCAGTTTTCATCTCTGTCCTCGGCGTCTTGTCTCGGGTCGGCGTCCATTTGTAACATTTGTATTAGCCCGGTAATCGCATCTATGCTGTCACTTGTCAGTTCCTTGATTCTCGGCCCAACAATTTTTAATAATGCAGCTACTCGATTGTACTCTGAATTTTGCATTTTTATGTTAAAGATCTGGTCTATCAACTGGTCTTGCCGTTCTATATGTTTTTCTGGGCTTTTAAGCAAGTCAATTATTGCTTCTTTGATTCCCGTCATTTCCTCACCTCAACCTTCCAAACACAAAGTTGTAAAACACCATGAACAGACCCCAGCCAGCTAGTAGTATTACTAGCCAAACAAACCACGGCAGATCAGCCAAATTCACTATTACTGTTACGTCAGGAAAGCTTTCTGCTAGGCTTTTAATGGTTGCTGCTAAAATTATGCTTCCTAAAAAGATGCCTATCCCGATCCATAAATTCTTGTATTCTTTGAAGACTTCTTTTGCTGGTGCTTTAGTGCTTATTTTTGTGGATGCATGTTTTACTCCTCGGGCATACGCTTCTTTCATAATTATTTTTTCTCTTTTGTCTGATTCGTTTATTCTCTCGTTTAACGTTTCTATTATTTTTTCAGCGTTTTCTCTTGCTTCTTTTTCCGAGACATATCTTTGCTCATATTTTTCTACCATGTCTAGGGCTTGGAAGATCAGCATTGTCTCAATTTGAAGTGGCAAAATATCAGAAACCCTTGTTTTATCGCTGATCAATATCGTGGTATACTTGACTATAACAGTTTTTTTCAAAACAGGGTGGTATACCCTGGCTTTGACTAACGTAAATAATGCACTGTAGATTCCCGGTTTTTGCTGGGATAAGTCCAAAATTTTTAACGCTAACATTACTGATAGCACCCAGCCAGCATTCGCTAGTGTGATCCGTAACACGAAGTTTTCTTCATTCATTGTCATTGCCATGAGAATGATGTTGAAGGCTACTGAAATAAACAGAATAGTTCTGTTAATTAGTTGCTGAGAAAAAGGATCTATTTCTTTCTTGGTGGTCTGTACTGCTAAAGATGATAAATTTTGATCTGGGTTCACCATTACTGCAAAGAATTCTTTTTGCTTTGTTCCTTTATCCTCTATTTCATAGTAAATTATTTTCTTTTGTATTAGATCTTCTTCGTTTTTTTTCTCTTGTAACGCTTCATCTATACTTTGAATTTTTTTGGGGGTTTTAGGTATTGATACGTATTCTTCTTTCCATGTTTTCAACTCTCCGATTAGGCTTTTATGGACAGGCATAGGGTTGTCTTGGTCTGTCTCATCTACTAGATATATCTGACTATACTTTTGCTCTACGTAATATCCTGTTTTTAGTGGCATCACTTCTATTTTTTAAAAAAACAAGAAAAGCAGTGGGGATGCTGTGAGTAGCCCGTGGGAACTCCTCTGCTTTTGTGTGTGTCCCAATGTTTTTCTTATGATGCAAGCCAAAAAACTATTAAACAAGAAAATACTTGCAGGGCTACTATTAGTAGCTCTAATAACCACGATTTTTCTGGTGCCTGGTACTCCGATGAACAATATAGCGAAGACTATGCAGAGTACTGTAGAACGTGCTACTAACCAAATCACGGGGCCACTACAAAACGCAGCCCAGAAACTATTTTCTGAAAATTCTGAAACCGTGAGAGAAACCGAAGTAACGTCGTATCCTTCTGAATGGTATGAAGGCGAGTCCGTCCACGTGAAGTATATATATCCTCGTTTAGTTCCAGATCCGTCTATGGATGCCCATTCTAGTTTTGGATGGGTATATCAGAAAAGTCCGGATGTTATAGTGGAATACAGAGAGTACCTATACGAAAATGATGGGAAAATCTGTAATCTAGTTTTCAAGACTTATGAGGAATCTCAGAGTTATAGCGATAGGTACGTTATGATTATCGACATAGGGAGCAGTCCCAGAGAGGGGACGCTGTATTTTAACGCTTCGACGTATATCTCTGGCGGCACGATTGACTCTGCTCAGGTTAGTGTCTCAAGTGATTCCGGTGCATACGTGTTTACGTTGGGATCTGCGAACGCAATAGATGTATCGCCCTATATTAATGCGGATGGGCGGATTTACGTTGAGTTCATAATGAGGTACACCACAGATAGTACTGACGGCTCAAGCTATTACGATCATTATGCGGTTTTCAATATTGATCAATTGGTGTTTGTGCCTAAAGTAATTGAGTCCGATGTTCGTAGCCAGTACCAGTATCAAAGCTCTACACAAATCAAGCATAAGCTAGTCGTAGAGAATCATCAGCCCGGAGCTACGATCTACGTGTATGCTCCTCTCAACTGGAATCTTACTGGTGTTTCACCTTACTGTGGATGGTCATATGATGCCTCTGAACAAGCGTGGGTGCTTAGCGGTAGTATCATTGAAGCGTTTTACACTTTAATATTCATGAGCGGCGATGGCTGGGGCGTAGACTTTCAAAGAAAGGCGCAGATCTTGGCCGTCCAGGACATTAGTAGTGACTATCTGCAGGTATCTGATGGTTTCGAGAGTGGAAGTTTAGGAGCATGGTCTGTTTCAGATCTTGATCCGAACTTTTATGCTGATCTATCATTAGATACGTCAGTAGTCTTTGATGGAATTTTTAGTCTCAAAATGGAGAATACTGGAGATGCTGGCGGAGATTTGTATTTTACAGAAGTGCTTAGCCCTGGTTATTACTACTTTGCTTTTTCATACTACATAGAAAATTGGGACGATGGAACCGATTATTTCCGAGTACTGTATTCAGATGATGGTGCTTATTCATGGGCAGAGTGGGGGACACTAGAAGTAATCAAGAACCGCTGGGTTCAGGTGTTTGGCTATATTCATATTTATTCTTTTGAAGGGGATCAAGTTGCAGGAGCATACCCTGACTGGAAAACCCAGTTTGCCATTCAAATATACGATTCTGATGGTAGCAATACGTTCACTGTATATTTCGATAATTTCAAGTTCTACAAACCAAGCACAAGTATCACAACAACTGGTCTGAACACTTATCAGATTCAAGGTCAGCTCCTGAGTTGGGATAATCGCCAAAACCCACCAATGCAAAATTCTCAAGTACAGATCCAATTACGGGATCGCACCGCAAACACCCTAGTAAAAAGTTGGAGCAATATAGAAACTGATTCTTCGGGTGTATTTAGCGTTACCTATTCGCAGAAGCTTGAGGAGAAAGAGTATGAAATACGCATCTATAGTTATGAAAACTGGTTTGGAGACTATTTTTACGATAATAAAGACCCAATAGATTTCGTTGAAGATGAAGATGGAATGAGTAGCATATGGAATGGAGCTTATTCTTGGTCTTCTGGTAGCATTACTTTTACTCTTACAGATACCATTGGAAACTTATACAGAACGAGTCTATCAATTCCAGGATATTATCATTATTTCCTTACATGCATTAGTTCCTATACAGGAACGGGAATGTATTTCATAGTTCAGCAAAATAGCGTATGGAACAATATTAACCCACCTGCAACTACAAGTACAGGCTACTTCTTTGTGGATGCAGCTCAAGACTCTGGGTACAGTATAAGTGCTACCATTCAGTCCTGGGGTTTCCAAACACTCGGATACTCTGGAGATTATTTCACAATTCTCTTTATGAAGGCATGGGACATTTCGGCATTTTCTTCTATATACTTCACTCCTATTCCTGCCGGGCAGTCTGTATATCAGTATGAGGGCAGTGAAGAATGGGATTTCTCAGAAGGTACTCTAGACGGCTGGTTCAGAACCGGCTCATATTCCGAGCTCACTAGTTCATCTGGGTATATCGCTCTGAAAGCTACTACTGATACTTCATGGGTCTCGATCTCAGTAGATCCTGATCCCATAACCACTTCTGAATATCCATACCTCGCATGGCGATATCGCATTCAGAAAGGAAATTCCACCAGTATACCTCGATTCCGTGTTATAGCCTACACCGAGCCCTATTCTTCTACTTCTTACGATTCCTACTTCGTAGCAGCAATTGACGACGGGGACTGGCATGTCGTTTCTATAACTTTCTCCATAGGGAAAAAATACACACTCTTTAGAATCTATCCCTTAAACGGTTCAAACTCTTTTACTCCTTATTTAGCCGGTGGGGATACGATCTATTTTGACTGGGTGCGTTTAGTGCACATAAAAAGCAGCAACTTGAATGTTGGAGACACATACGCTTTTGCACGTAGCGAGAATAATTCACTTTCATATGCGATTTACAGCGATAATGCTTTTGCAGGATATTATGACGATCTAGAGCTGCTACAGCTCAATATGAGTCTTGGGAGCCATAATCTCACATTAGTCCCCATCAATGACTATCTGGAAGCGTTCCCCGGAATTTTCCTGCCCAATTATCAAAATAAGCTAGAATATGTTTATGAAATAACCGAGGACTTTGTTGTCTCGGTTTATTCTTGGTATCTCTCAGATCTCCAGGAACACATGTTCGTAACGGCAACAAAAAATGGATACTGGTACATATACCACAACGACACGCTTCAAGGCTCTGGCGTTCTTTCAAAAGAGGGAACCACAATATCGATTGATAGGGATCTTACACCAGGAGCAACAATTAATTTTGCAGCTAAATTCGTAAACGGCACCGACATTGTTTGGTTTAACACTACAATTACTAATGCCCGGCCGGAAACGATTCTGATTTATGTTTATGATTTGTCGGGGCAACGCTTATACCAGCCTCCATGGGATCTATACTACAATGGTAGTATTTTGGAAACATACGTCGTTACTGTTCCTGCAGGGACATTCAATCCTGGTCTTGTGCAATTCAAGGATTTATTCGGAAACATTCATAGTGCTACCTTGATAAATACCACTACTTCTTTGCAGGGTTACAAAGTGTGTCAATTCATGCTGAATGCATACGAGGTAGAGCTTTATAATGAGAATACGGAGAATGCAGCAAAACTAGCAGTGAAAAATGCAGACGGTGATTGGCTTAATTACACGCTGGCACCCGGGGAACGAAGAAAAGTCTGGCTCTCAAACGAGACCTATGATTGGTTCGCCTATGTTACGAAAATATCTCAAACCACGATAGATAGCTTAGACAACGCTACTTACAGCTTAATAGGAAACACAACAGCCGCAGTTACAAAACCGTTTAAATTCGGAATCAGTATGGATCTGCACGCCTTAATGGGCGATCAAGACATAACAAACAACCAATTCATCCAAATACAGCAATCAGAAGAACGCCAAAAATACGCCCTGTACATCACTAATCTGTTTGGTCTATGGGAATTACCCGAGCCTTTCGCTGTTTCTTGGTCTCAGCTTTTCTTCGTAATTTTTAGTGGAATCGTAGGCATATTGTTTGTGATTGCACGTGTTTACGTGCAACGCTTCACGGAGGAATATATAGATGAACGCGGGAGAAAAAGAAGGAGAAGGAAGAATACGCCAATGGCTCAAGGCATAGAACTGCTCCTATATACGCTATTCTTTTTCATTGTCGTGGTAGTCTTGGGTGCTATTGTTTCATTGTTCATCTAACCATCACTTTCTTGGTAGCACGTGCTACTGACCATTTTGTTCATTTTTTTGTTTTTCGAGAAGTATTCTAGAAATACTCTGGGGTTTCGAGGAAGAATGGGGGTGGCTGTGAGTAGCCCGTAGGAACTCCTCTGCTTTTTTTCTACTTCGAGAAAAAAGAAATGACCTAGAAAACTCTAGGAGGTGATTAGTTCTGCAAACGAGAAAAATAGTTACTTTAGCAATCGTTCTGGGATTATTGGTGCTTAGCTTCCAGACCTTTGCTTGGCTGAATCAAGTACGTGCTGAAGAAGTCCCTGCAGACGGTTGGAACATGGAGACCTACATCGATTTAGTCGGAACAGTCAATTATACACATTACGCGGACGGGTCCAATTACGAACCGGCATCCAATTTGGGACTGGGACTGACTAGCGTGTCTTCGCAATTACAACAAGGCGTGTTTCACTTTGCATTGTCGATAGGGTATTCGGAAGTTATTGCGTGGTTTTACCCGGATGGACGTGCAATACATGACGTGGCTGAAATGTATTCTCCTGACGTAGTTGCCGTGTCCTTGTGGCAACGCTCGGAACAGGAATCCGACAATTCTGACAATTCTATCAAGTTGCTTTCTGCTTACGAACCGAGCAATAACCTTACTGTTGACACTTTGATCGAGGACAGTGCTAACCCGGAGATTGCCCCTATAGATGTCTTAGGAGGCAATAGTAGTGCTTATGTAGACGGTACTTTAGTAGGCACCACAGTAGATCCTTCTTACAGCAAGTACGAAGCATCTATTTTGAATTTTGACGAGCAGGAAGGACTTACATCAACACCTGATACTGATGAAGTGGCTGAAATCGAGGGATACGGTACTGAGAACTTGACCCAAACAGTTTATTCTTGGCTTGCCAGGTTAATTGAACGCACTTATGGTTTCGACATGTACACTGTAGCAATAGATGACGGCACGGAGAATATCACCAGCGAAGCCATTACTGTCGCCATGAACGATGAGACTATGCAGACCCTAAGAGAAATAGTCGACACCGCCTTAGAGGAAGAAGAAGTAACCACGCCGGCCTGGATCTTACCCACTATTCCTATTCCTGAGGACGTTCCCTTACCAGGAACGCCTAGACTATCCGGCCTTTCAAACGTGGGTTATAGAATCGCTCGTAACTTGCGAGAAAAAGGAACGTTCGCCTTTGCCAGGGGCTTGAGCCTTTCAAGCCTAAAAACCAGTGCTATCTCAAACGTTCGTAGTGCTGCGGCCACTGTGAACGCCATAGGCGGGAAAATAGAGAAAGCCACCATCAAAGCAGCCATCAGTCTCCCTGTAGTCAGCACTGCAATCAAACTACAACACAGAGCAAGCGAGAAACTTTCTAATTTCTTCACAGACGCCTCCAGCAAACTAAGAAACACCAAGTTCAGCTTCCTCCTCGGCCCACTAAAACTAGTAAAAACCATCACTAGCTTCTTCTCCAAATACTGGTGGCTCCTCCTCCTTTTAGGAGCTGGAGGATTCATTATGTTCGCAACCTCCGTGGGCCCATACCTCTACAGTAAAACAATCAGGAAAATAATCTAAAAGCCTGAAAATCTTTGAAAAAAGGGGTTACAATAACCCCGAAAAACTTTTTTCCCTTTTTTTTATTTTCTTAATATCAAAGTGATTAGAATTTGACTTATAACGCTTATTAGTACACCTGAAATAACTCCCCCAACGTAAGATTTTGAAAAACTAGATAAAAACCTTTGAATCCTTCTCGTAATTCTTTTTTCATCACGCCATTTATACAGTTCATATTTTATTTCAGGTCTGGGAATAAATCCCGTCGTTGCTGTCATAACTATTCCTTTTTTTCTTAGTTCTTGAAAAAAACCGTAAACAATATCTTTGTCTTCCCCAATTTTTTCCGCAAACTCTGAATAATATATTACTCCAAAAGACTCTATGTCCATTTTTTCGAGTTCCTCAAACACCTTATCGCGGAGACTCTTCCCCATTCTTAACCCTGCCTTTAATCGTAGCACGTGCTACTTTCATTTCTTTTCCCTTTTTTTCAAGATTTCTTCCATTTGTTCTTTCGTGACTACTACTTCTTCTTCTAGGTTTAGCTCTATTTCGTCAACGAAAAATTCGGGGAATTTTTTTGTTGTTATGAAAGAAATCATGTATTTTTTCCCTTCAGATTTCACGTGGTAAATAATGTTTTTCTCGAAGTTGTAAACGTATCCAGAAAACGGTTCGTCTCTTATTTTTACCTTCATATTTCTTCCTCCTTCTTAGCCATTATTTTTTTAATAGCTTCAACATGTTCTTGGATCATTAAATATATCGACAACGTAAGTGAGCCTAAATATAGCCCCCAGATGAAATAATATGATACGTCAAATACTTTCACTAAATCTAATGCCGTTATGAATCCTGTGAAAGAATCGGAAATAATTCCGCTTAAAATTGTTATATCAAAGAATTTTGAGTAAAATGATTTGTTTGGTGGTTTTATTTTTGCGACTAGATTAAGAATTCCTACAATTATTAGCAGATTAAAGTACATCAGGAATTCATTCCAGTATATAATTAGTATCCATGCGATGTCGAATAGAATAGTGATGACCGCTATGTTTCTCCAAGTTTTATACCATTTTTCAGTAATCTCCTTTCTTTTCCAAGTAGATATTAATGCACCCCATAAGAAAATAGCAAGTCCGAGTCCTATAATCGAGAAAATCAACAATATATCCATTCTTCTAGTCCTCCTTTATCCTTTTAATGCATCTTTAGCTTTTTTTAGTGCGCGGGCGACTTCTTCCCCCCTTTCTGTGAGCGTGAGTAATTTTCGATTGTATTCTCCCCGGCGTTCACTTATTAAACCGTTATCTTTTAGTCTTGGTACTAGTTTCAGTACTTTCCAGTTTGAAAGTCCTGATTTTTCTTCTAGTTGTGTTTGATTTATGCCTGGATTCTCAAGAAGCGTGATTAAGATTTCTGCAACTCCTTTCTCGCTGAGTATATCTTCGCTCATTTTTCTCAATGTCCAGTTACCATAATATTTCTTAACCAATTCTCCCTATACCCAAGTTATTTGGTTACCAAAATACCTATAAACAATAGAATCATTTAGTTATATTGATACTTGGTATCCAAGTAACATGGGTGATTAGATGTCGATAGCAGTAAAAATCGAAGAAGACGCACATGAGCTAATTCGGCAAGAATTGGCTCGGCGGATTAAGTACAACTTACCACGGGCCACATGGAAACAAGTGGCTTCAGACCTGATTAAGCTGGGAGCCATCAAATTAAAAGAAACACAGGAGGCGAATCAATGAAGCGGTGTGATCGTCGTTGCAGGCTTTTAATACTCTTAGGCTTTGCTTTGCTTGTTGATTTGGCAACAATTGCGTTATTGTTGAAGAAGGAGGGAGTGCTGTGAGTGGTGTTGAAGACATTATTACTGCTTTTAAAGGCTTGTCTGAGGAAGAGAGGCGTGAAGCCCTAATTGAGGTTCTGGAATTTTTTGACGATGCAGAGGTTCTTCGAATATACAAGGAACTGTTTGATTCTGAAAACCCGCCTGCTGCAGAGTATTTGACCACCCTGATAGCTTAAAGGAGGTTTCTAAATGAGTGAAAGAGCAGTCATTGGCGGTCTCTGGAGGGAGGACATTCCTAGTGTAATCTCCCAATACGAGGAGAAAGGCTGGGAATGCATTTCAGTTCGTTGCGAGGACGGCCATCACTACACGCTTACTTTTCGACCGAGGCTTTACGGTAGCTATTCTCCTTATGGAAAGCCTTACTGGAGGAATAGGAAATGAGTGGTTATTGCGAGCATGAATTTGTTTTCGATATTGACATGTGGATGGGTGATGCAGTCGATGGAACTGTTCGTTGCACGAAATGTGGACGCACAGGTAGTTTTCGAGCGGACATTTATCTGCTCGAGAAGGCATTAGCTACTTTCCAAGACGAAGTAGAAATTGAATTAGCAGAAGAGGAGGATGAAGAATGAGCCATTTAGGATTGTATAAAACAAAAATAATTAACGCGAATTACGAGGTTGCCCGTAGGGCTTTGGAAATATTAGCAGGAGAACTGAAACAAGAGATTGTTTCTGAATATGAAAATCGTTGGGGCGTTGAGATAAAAGCTAATGTTGGCGTGATTCCTGGAATTGCTGATGGTTTCGGAGTAAACATTGCAGAAAACGAGCTCCAAATTCTTGGAGACAATTTCAGTAATAAACTAGCATTCGACAATGCTAGAACACGTTTTCTCCAGCTTTACTATGCTGTTGCTTTGAATACTGCTTTACAATCGCTTGGTTATGAAACGGGTGCTGATATTTCCAGTCCTGACACTATTTTGGTTATTGCTGAGGAGGCTTGAAAAATGAAGAAAATAGTTGTTTCTATTACAAGAGAACCAAATGATGTATCCATTAGGATAGATACCCAGGGGTTTCCTGGAGAGACTTGTTTACTTGAAATAGAGAAACTGAAGAAGAAACTAGCTGATCTTGGGCTACAACTCGAAGTAGACAAAATCCAGATGAAAAACATTGTACAGATAGCAAACGAGCTAGGCACGAACGTCGAAGACGTGATCCGTTTCAGAAACCTCGAGGAAGAAAACGAGTTGGAGGAGGGATGCTAATGCAGAAGCAAGTAGCACGTGCTACGGATTTCCCGTTTGAACATCTAGGAGAACTATGTGGCCTAAACTGGTATCTGGACGTAAAATACAATTTTTCCGGTGAATGGCTACGTTTCGAACGTTGGCTAGAAAAACACCGTGGTTTCAGACGTGTTTCTCTATATGGTAGAATAGTTCTCGCTAATGAGAATATGACTCTGGGCTTTGCTGCAGGACGCGTAGTTTTTCCATGTATGCCTGAGCCGCCCAAGAATGCGAATATTTTCGTATTCTCTTCCAAGAAACCAACGAACTGGTACTATTCTTTTGACGAGCTAGTAGAGATTTTATGTGAGTATTCGTATGACGTGCGATTCACGGTTTGGTTGCATGATAATGATTGTCTTGCTGGCCGAAAGTTCTCGATTCTAACTGTCCGTCTCGATTACGGCGGTATTTTCCCCATGGGGTATGCGTTTCTGGGCCCCATTATCCCTGCATCTAACTTGAAGAGGTGAAAGAAGAATGGATGCTAGAGTTGAGAAAGTGAAGAAAGAGTTTTTTGTTTCTTCTTTGGAAGATAGAACTATTGACCTATCGGGTCATGGAGAAATAAAGATTGACGTTAGGAATGTTGCTTCACGGGAAGAACTAGAAAAAGAAGCACAAAGACTACTTGACCTGATTGAGGAAGAAGGTTATTGGAATGCCTTGGCTAAGAAAGGGACTATTGTCTTGGTGTTACCGGGATTCTCACCATTGGCCTCTGTTTTTCTTGCGAAGTTCCACGGTGTTTACGGTTATTTCCCCAAGATCCGCTACTACGTAAGAGACCAAGACACGGGGGCTTTTGAATTGACACGATTTACTGTGGATCTGCAAATTAATCGCTACAATGCTAGGAGGGAAAGAAAGTGAACTGGATAGAAGAGTTTAGAATAAAAACATATGCGGCTTATAGTCCTGTAGCATTAGTAAATACGAATGACCCTAAACGGGTTGAGCAATTTACTTTATGGGCTATTGGGGAGTTTAACAAGGTTTTCCATTTCGATCTGTTCCACGGACTTAGGCTTATAAAGAAAACAGAAACAGCTATAGATTTTGAGCCTATAAAGACTCAAACTAGTAATCCTTTGTCATTATCTGCCAGTAATATTATTATTGACCCCATCCAAGCTTTGCATTATTTCCATGATTTACAGGAAAAGAAATATTGTTTGATTATGGAAATTCCCAGTATTAAGCCTGAAGTACTGTGGGACTTAGCTAAAGATCCAGAGCTTTTCCTTCATGAGCATTCAATTGTTGTTTTTTCTCCCAATATCAGCTCTATTCCTGAATACGTGAAAGATATTTGCATTAATGTTGAGCCCCCAATTTCCACGCTAGAAGAACGGAAAGAAATTTTGAAAGGTATTTCCAAGACGTTTAAAGTTAAAACGAATGGAAAACATGCTAATGCCCTTGCAGGATTGAACCTACATCAAAGCCAATCAGTACTTTTAGAATCGATAGCGAAAAACAAGAAATTGAGCTTGGATATCATTGCAGAATACAAGAAAGAAATAATTAAGCGAAGTGGGGTTTTAGAAATCCTTACTCCATTGAAAAAAGGTTTTGAAGAAATTGGTGGTTATGAGTTAGTAAAAGACTTTGTTTCTAATAATATAATTAAACCACTATTAAATCCTGATAAAGCACGCCAACTCGGTTTACGGTTACCTCGAGGTCTATTGCTTTTTGGTCCTCCTGGGACAGGAAAAACACTATTTGCTCGTGGCTTAGCAAAAGAACTCCAACTTCCTGCCATTGAATTACTCACAGAAAACATTTTCAGCAAATACGTAGGAGAATCAGAATCAAATCTTAAAAAAGCTCTTAAACTCATAGACGAGATTTCACCCTGTATTGTCTTTATCGATGAAGTGGATCGTTTGGGCAATCGCTCAGAAACAGGTGGAGATGCAGGGACTTCCAGGAGAGTTTTTGGCCAATTGCTCTCTTGGCTTGGGAAAAAAGAAAGACAAGCAATCATAATCGCAACCACGAACACACCCGGAGATCTAGACTTTGCTTTCAAAAGAGCCGGTCGTTTTGACTACAAAATACCGTTCCTCTATCCTGATGAAGACGCGCGTCTTGCAATTTTACGTGTACATACTAGCATTCAACGTAATGTACCATTAGGTAAAGTAGACTTGAAAGAGGTAGCACGTGCTACACAATATTATTCTGGTGCTGAACTTGAAGAACTAGTAATTAGGGCGATTCGTGTTGCTTTTAGACAAAACGTAGATCTTGTTACTCAGGAACACTTTGATATCGCTTTGGACAGTTTTCGCATTAATTTTTCAGAGAGACAACAACAAATGCAAAACTATCTAGAAATGGCAGAACAGCTAACTGACGATGCTCAGTTCTTAGCAAAACTAAAACAAACATATGCAGATCGAATAGAGCTGCTTAAGCAAAAATTAGGGGTGTAATTATGTTTTATAGGGTTAAGCAGTTTTTCAAGAGATTATTTGTCCGTTTTGCGTACAAGAACAATCTGCGTTGCATTTGTGGTTATTCTTTCAGGCAGCATCTTCCGATTTACTTGGACATGTTTGACTATACAATATACGTATGCCCTGAAAATAGTAGTGGGATTGCTCCAATTGTTTTTGCTTGGCGTGTTTTACGGTTCAACTGGTTATTCAACGGTCTTGAGGGAGACTTGGAACGACCTTGGCCTTGGAGGTGTGAATGATGGTATTAGAAGAAGTAGAAAAATTTGAACAGACATTAACTGAAAAGGAAGCAGCAGCAATTATACAGTTGCTGTTTTCTTATGGTGTATTAGATGAGCTTCCACCTGGTATTGAGGCAAAGATTTTCAATGAAAACATTTCAAGTCGTGAAAAGCTGTCCGAAGTTCCCCTAAAACGTCTGAATGATTGTGTGGAAAGGCTTGGTCATGAAAGAGCTGCACTCAGAACTCAGGCCCTACAATTACTTTATGCAGAAGCTGAGAAAAGAAAATTATTGCATAGTACTGCGAAAGACGTGGCGAAGATCTTAGGCGACGAAGAGGAAATTAAATTAAAGGGTTTTCTCCTGAAAGTCAGAGTTCCATCAGAGCAAAGACTAAAACAGTATCGTACAGAGAAAATTGCTTCTCTGGAAATCGATTTCAAAGAAGTCTATTCTTTCTTTGATTCACAATTGAGAAACAAGTTCAAGAGCCTTCGGAGAAAAGTGTATCAAATAGTCAATGTTCACGCTATTAAAATACAGCAAATAGACAACCAGGCTTTGTATTTGTTACCTACGACTGAGATTAGCCGATTTATGGAAGAGATAAATAAAGTGAACAAAGAGTTTGAGGAATTAGCTGATAGAATCGTAAAGGAATACGAAGAATTGAGTAAAAACAAGAAGCTGATGGAATGGTTGGCCCGGAAAAAAATGACGCTTAAACAGCCGAAAACAGACGATTTATTCGTTACTTACGAGTTGGCCCCCGTAAGCATTTCTACTGAAACCTTAAGGCAGGCACTCGGCGAAACACTAGGTGGTGAATTAGATCGGAAAACACAGTTACTACTAGAAGAATATGAAAGGCAGCTCCGCAAAAAGAATACCGCTCTGCTAGTTAGTCTGGAAAACGAATTACTTACCAAGTTACGCTCACTATTACGAAGAATTGCTGAGTTGCTTTCTAATGGAAAGAAAGACCGCCGTGTTTTGAGGAAAATCCAACAAGACTTGAATCTGTTAGCAAGGAAGGCTAAAGGTTGTGGACTGGAGCAATTAGCACAAGTGACTAAGGTTTCCGCTGAAGCTGTTAAGGCAATAATGGAAGGGAAACCTGATCAAAAACAAAGTTTTGCTAATCAACTGGCTGTTCTGGTGAAAATCCCCCGACCAACAAATCCCAACGAGGTTGACGCTGTATTATGTCAAGCTTCTGAAAAGCTAGCTGGTGTTGCAGATGCTAGAATTCTCGCACTTAAAAGGAGGATGATGACCGCATGACTGAGTTAGAGTATCCCAGTATCACAGAATCTATTTTTAAGAAAGCTTATGAATTACAAACTGTTAAACTTCCTGAGCCTAAGAGTCTGGCGAAAGCACGCCAATTTCTTTACCAAGCGTTTCTAGACCGGAAGATCCCTTGGGAGTTCACAAGACAAGACTTAATTCGTTTTTTCAAGGACACAGATCTTCCTGAAGATATAAGGGCGTTGATGGACTTTACTCCACGCCCTGACCGGGGAAAGAGCGTAGGTGAAAGTCGGGTAGATAAGCTTCTGAGCCAGTTTCGTTCTATGGGCATAATCACCGGGGAGAAAAGGCCTCACAAAAGAGCTTGGACTTACAAGTTTAACAGGAACGCCCCTCCACCTCCACCGGTTCATTTCGTGAATTCTGCTCGTAAGGGGCAAGTATCTGTAAGTCGAGTGATCGCTGAGTCATTGCAGCGATTAGACTATGCTTTTACCGAGATGATCAAGCATGTTTCCAGGCTAGAGGGAAAAGTGCGTCAGTTCGAAACAGTTCTTCGTAGGATGGATGAAAGGCTTAAAAAAATAGAGCTAGCCTTGGCCCCCGGCCCTGCTACAAAGGTAGTAAGAGCAATGGGAGGCAATACGAAATGAGAAGCTTATATTAAAAGGAGGAATGATGAATGAAACAGCAGTATTTGAAGCAATTGAAATTTTCTGAAGAATATTTCAAGCTTGAATTAGACGAGTTTACGACGATTAGGGGCAAGAACTATCCTCTTTTTGAAGGAGATGTCGTGGAGATAGTGGTGAAAGGAGCAATTCTATTCAAGGCAAAGGTTACTGGGATTTATATACGCAAAATCAAGGATATTTCTTTGTCATTATTGCAGATAGATGGGGAATATCCCGGTTACGAGATACATTCGCATGACGACTTCTTGAAACTGTTACGCCGCTTCTGGCGGTATCAAAAAATAGATCTCGAGACTGAAGTGAAAATCATTTTCCTGAAAAAAATAGAGGAGGCGTAAAAAGAATGAGTGAATTAGTTTTATTGAATAAAAAAGTGCATAAGGCGGATTGGGCACTTGGTGCTCAGTCAAGAGTCAAGAAACAATCAAGCAAATTAGGCGTTGAAAAGAATCAAGAAACGTTTGTCGCAGGAAAATCCCAAAAGAGCTTTTCTTTGTTTTTTGAGAGAAACAGTAATGCAATTGTAAAATGGGATGATAGTGGCTTCTGCGTAGTAGAAATCCCGTTAAGAAGCGAGGCTGGTTATTTCAGGGCCGTTTTATTCCCACAATTCCCGGAGGTGAAAGAGGATGCAGAGTAGTGTAGCACGTGCTACTTTACTTTCCATAATCGAGACCGTGGAAAATCTAGAGAAAAAAGTATTGGAGAACGAGTCAAAAATTTCCGAAATAGAACTAGCATTCAGCCAAATCAGTACTGAGTTAGAGGTATTAAAACAGCTTTTACGGGAGGACTAAAAATGGGTTTCATAACTAATAGTCTAAAGAGAATAAAGAATCTGAAAGAGGAAAAAGAACAAGACAATAACACCGTAGTTATTGTTTTTGAGGGCGATTCGATAAGGATTACTGGAGCAGTTGAGAAGTGGAATGCATTCCTAGCCCGGTTTGCCGTGAGCGTCCTAGAAAGTATAGCGGTTCTGGAACCAGAAGAGGAGGAAGCAGAAAATGAAGACTGAGGAAGTAATAGAGCGTTTCCTGCAGTATCATGCTAGTGATTCACCTAGTACTTTGAAGACGTTTAAGTCAATTCTGAAAAGTTATGCTGTTTTTTTGGATGAAAAAGGCTATTCTGAGTTTGTTTTAACACGAGAGATAGTTGTTAGTTATCTAGAAGAAAAGCGGGCAAAATTGAAGCAGAAAAGCTTGTTTTTACATTATCAAGTTCTAACATTGTTGGGTAAGTTTTGTTGGCGAAAGCTAAAGCTAATTTCAGCAGACGATTATGAGGATCTTAAAGATCTGTCGCGCAAATATAAGCCTAATGTTATTAATAGGAGGAAAGCACTTAGCAGGAAAGATTTACATCGCTTGGAGGAATATTTGAAGAATAAAGTTAAAGACCCTACCCAATTCCTGGTGTTTGCTTTAGGAACGTACGCGGGGTTGAGAGTAGAAGAGATGGTGAATTTGAGAGTAGACCACATATTTTTGAACACAGATGATAGGCCAAACTATATTTTAGTGAAGGGGAAGGGTGCTGGTAAAGGTAAAAAGGAGCGGGAAGTGGTTATTCTACCAGAGTTAAAAGGAGTTCTCGTTAGTTATCTGCATTATCGAGCTTCATTTCCTGGATCTGAGAAAAACGATTTTTTATTACTTTCAGAAAGAGGTAAAAAACTAAGTGTTCGGACAATTCAGCATTGGGTTAGAACTTGGGGTTTGTCTCTTAATATTGAGGGGCTTACCCCGCACGTTCTTAGACATACTTTTGCCGCTGAACTACGAAGGCGCGGCGTAAATGAGTATGATATTCAGCAGCTTTTAGGGCATGCTAGTATATCCACAACGGCGAACTATGGCCATGTTCCAGCCAAAGAAATTCATGAAAGAGTAAAAAGCAGGTGGTACTAAGTGGTAGTCCAGATCAATCGGTCTTTTTTCCTGAACAATTTCTTTTCTCTAGCCAGTTCCAAAATAGCCGAATCTAAACTAGAAGGAAATTCATTGATGAATTTGAAATTCAGGGATCCTAATTCTCTTAGGAATAAAGAATATGAGTTTGGTTTCTTTTCCAATAATATTTGCTTGATTTTTTGTTTTTCCTTTGCTTTTTCAGCATATTTTGTTATTTCATTTTTAGAATTGGATATTTTTGTTAGTTTTTCTTCTTGGGCAGTAATTATTTGCTCTAATGTTTCTAGCTTTTGTAGAATCGCAGTGGTATTAATATTTCTCTTCTCAATATTTAGGGGTTTTGACATGTATAATCTAATTGCTCGTCTTATAATAACGGATAATGGTTCTCCTCTCTTTTTAGCATATTGTTTTAGTTTTTTAAACTCTGTTGGAGAGAATCTGATAGGATACATTACTGTTCTTTTCTCATCCATTTCTTCTCATCGAATCATTACTATTTTGGATATATATACGCTGTATATACATGGGTTTGTTTTGGTCGGGCTAAACGCAATTCACCCATTTTATTTTATTTCCATTTTTTAATCTCAATAATAGTCTTCAATAGTTCTTTTATAGATGAAAAACAAGGAATTCCAAATTCAAGGAATTTATGAACATCATATGGATTATTAGAAATAGCGTATGCAGTAATATTGTTATTCGCGGCCGCTACAATATCAATTAATGTATCTCCTATGAACAACACGTTTTCTGCAGGTATCTTTAATAATTTTAATGCAGTTTTGATTTGTTTAGATTTTTTAATTCCATGTTCTCTACCAATTATTAAATCAAAATTTTTATTAAGCTTCATGTTGTTTAAGGCAATTTTTAGGGGTTCTTCCGCTTGTTTTGATACTATTGCAGTAATTATTTTCTGTTTTTTAATTTTCTCTAACAGCTCGATTAAAGTTTTATCTGGAAATACGTTTTTAGATGCTTTAATTTCATAATGACGAAGAATTTCATCTATTTCTTTAAAAGTATTGTTTTTAAGACTTTTATAAACACCTACCATTACTCCATCATAAGGGCTAATCAGTTTTTTCTCTAATAATTTTTTATGTACCTTATTCCAATCAATTTTAAGTTTAGTAATTGTGCCATCAAAATCAAAAAAAATAGCTTTGATATCTGTTTGTGTAACTGATTCAATAAAGAATTGTTTTGTTTTCTGAAGCATCATCTTTTTTTCTTTTTGTATCTTCTTCTTTTCTGAAAAGATTTTAAATAATGCGATAGAAGAAGATAAAAACAGTTCTGGTGGGTCATTTATATGAATGTCTGTCGCAAATATGCCCTGTTTTAAGCCAGTTCTTACGATTCTTAACCAGATCTTATAGTTATTAATTAAATAATTACTTCCTGCAAGTATCCATGAAAAACAATAATCTTTTCCTTTTGAAAAAACCTTAACTTTATTCTTTTTCTCGAGGAATATCTTGATTAGGGCACCTACAAAGTCAACACCATATGAGATGGGTAATTCAAGGCTTCCCCAAAATTTTGGATTTATTTCAATAAGAAAATATTCCCCCGTCTCATAATCTTTTTTAAACTCAACCATTAATACGCCAGTCCACTCAATTTCCTTTATAATTTTTCTACCAATTTTTATTAGCTCATCATCATGATAGACGCAAGCAGTAATGCTTGGTCCCCCACTTGGTCGTGCCTCAATAATTCTTTTATGACAAAATTCTAAATACACTTCTCCATTCTTTGCGATAGCAAAGTATCCATGGCCATTCCCTGCTATAAATTGTTGTAAAATCGTTTTCTCATTTTTATTATTATTTTCTTTTAGTAGCCTTGATAAGTGATGTTTATTGAATAAATAAAAAGGAGTTGACGCATCAGAAATACCTTTAGATACTAATGGAAATGCTAACTGATTTATTGCTTCTAAATCTGCCGGGTCAAAAATAATTGTTTTAGGATATTTTATTCCAATTTTAGAAAAAATTTCACCTAAATTTGCTTTATTTGAAACCCTTTTTATTGATTCATAAGATGGTATAGGGAGAATTATGTTTCTAAAAAAATCTTGATACTTGGCTAAAACAAGATTATCAATAAATCCTACAGGTATAATCATAGATACATTTTCATCCATTGCTATTTTTGCAATTTGTAGAGCATATTTTTTTTCATTTAAATAAGGATTTGCAACTTTAAAACGTTTATATACATATTTCGAAAAAGAAGGCCAACTCATTTTCCTATGTACTACTACTATAGGTTTATATCCTGATCTTGAAACTGATTTAATTACGGGATAAGATTTTTTAAAATCAGCAGTAGCAATAAGTATTTTTTTCTTATCCAATAAAATTCCTCCAATATTCTCACTATTAAGCTGTTTAGAATTATTTTTTAACTCTTTTTATTTTAAAACTGCTAATCTCTACGCTAAATACG
This sequence comes from Candidatus Heimdallarchaeota archaeon, assembly GCA_027061945.1. Taxonomy (GTDB): domain Archaea; phylum Asgardarchaeota; class Heimdallarchaeia; order Heimdallarchaeales; family JAJRWK01; genus JAJRWK01. The sequence goes on along the minus strand of JAMOVR010000268.1, from coordinate 2,431 downwards.
TTCTATTAATAATACCTCGAAATTCAATAGTTTTATGAAATTTATTTTTGTATTAACATTTACTTACTTCTCTTTAGTAAAATTATATATACATTGATTCTTCCTTAAAACAATTTTAAAATAATCGATTTTCTAAATATGTGAGTTGAATACCTATAGGATATAGAAAAACTAATATTAGGACGTTATGCTGGTTTATTTGAAAAAATGAAGATTATGCATGTATTTAATATAGCCGGTGTCCCGCAAAATATTTCTAAATACCAACGAAGGGAGGGATTCATTGCTGATGTTTATACTAGAAGAGAAGTAGAGCGATTTGGAATTGCAGATTCTGAACCAGAAATTGTTAAAATACTAAATATGGGACCAAAAAGATTTTCCTTATATGTTTTATACAAAGCAAAAAATTATGATGTAATTCACGTCCATTCCTTTGACAAAATTATTCCTCTTCTAAAAAAGATTTTTAGAGATAATAAAAAAATAGTTTTAACCTATCATGGGTCAGATATTAGAAATAAATGGGATAAGAAAAAAAGATTCTGGGAGAAAGCAGACTTAGTAACTGTTGCTACTAAAGATCTACTCGAAAATGCACCTAAAAAGATAATATATGTTCCAAATCCAGTAGATACGGATAGGTTTAATTCGAAAATAAAAAAAGAAAACATGTATAAAAATGAAAATACCGCTCTTTTTATTTTAAACAAAAATATCCCACACAGCTTAGAATGGGCAAAAAAGCAAGCACAAAAGTATGGTCTAAAATTAGAAATATTAGATCGAGAAAAAACGTTTATTTCATATGAAGAGTTACCGTTCTTTTTATCATCTTTTTCTTTATTTATCGATCGTTTAGATATCCCATCTTTAAGTAAAACTGCTTTAGAATGCTTGGCTTTAGGGGTTCCAGTGATTAATTGGGAAGGAAAAATTATATCTGAATTACCCACTGATCATATGCCTCAAATAGTTGCCAAAAAATGGATTAAATTATATCAAGAAATTTGAGAATAATATACTTTCCACTTTTTTAATTGCTTCGTACTTATCATTTAACTAAATTTTGAGGTTATACGATTGAATTTAAAATTTATAATTTTTCTAAGATGGTGCAGATAACTTTTTGGGATTTAAAGAGAAGAAATGATTTAAGGCTTAAATTTCTCTAAAAACAATGACGATATTATTACTAAAAGCATGAACATTTATTTGAAACAATGTAAAAAAAGGGTTTATTATGCTAACAGTGTATACAAATAGGCGATTACAATATACCCTAAATACTTTTTTTTCTACACTTGGAGTTCCTTATGAATTAAAATTAGATGAGAATCTTATATAATGAGCCATTAACAAAAGAAGAAATCAAATCTTTTAATTTTGAGAAAATAAGACAAAATCTTACACTTACTGATGAAGAGCATCTCTCTAAGGACAAACATGGAAGACCAATTTTCAGGAAAAAATGCGAAAAACCAACTTTTGATATCACGTTAAAACAATTTAAAGAGTTCTTAATTAAAAAAGCAGATAGTCTTAATCTACCTATATTATTTAAGTGTAATTGGCCAATGAATAAGCCATTTGCATTATGTCTTACTCATGATATTGATCATGTGAATCCTAGTTTCAAAGCATACATCGCAGGTATTAAGAATTTTATAATGGAAAAAAAACTTGTTTCTGCTATCAAATGGATGATATTATTATTAACTAAAAAAAATCCTTGGGATGTAAAAAATATATTAGAACTTGAGGAAGAGCTTGGTGTTAAGTCTACCTTTTTCTTTCTTATCTCTAAAAATCATCCTAAAGACACCATTTCCCCTATTCCAAAAATTGAGAAGGCAATTAAATTAGTTGTAGAAAAAGGGTGGGATGTTCAGTTACACGGTTCTTACTTATCATTCAATGATCTTAAATTGTTAATACAAGAGAAGGAATTACTTGAAAAGATAAAATCAAGCCCTGTAGAAGGAATTCGACAACATTATTTACGTTTAAACCCGGAAAATACTTTTAAATATCAACAAGAAGCTGGATTTAAATTTGATTCTACTCTCGGTTTTTATGATCAGATTGGTTTTAGAGCATGCATTTCTTTTCCATTTCATCCTTTTGATAGACAACTTTCGTGTCAAATGGAATTAATAGAAATACCTTTAGCAATAATGGATAGCACATTAATTGGTTATTTAAAAATCTCTCCTGAAGATGCTTGGGACAAAATAAAAGAAAATATTGATTTTATCTATGAAGTTAGTTCTTTATATACTATCCTCTGGCATAATACCTATTTTGACGATACACTAAAGAATTGGAAATTGCTTTATAAAAAAATTTTAAAGTATAGCATTGAAAAAAATGCTTTTATTGGCTCATCCTATGAGATCTTCAAATGGTGGATAAATAGAGAAAAAACTAC
>JAMOVR010000267.1 GCA_027061945.1 Candidatus Heimdallarchaeota archaeon | reverse complement strand
CAATCTACAAAATTTCAATGGAAAGGCATTTCTGCTATAATAATAGCAATTGCAGTAATAAACTATGTTATTTATTTAATGTTCAGCACCGCAACAAGCATTACTTCTTTAATAGTTATTTTCCTACTGGTAGGATTAGTTATCTCATTGATTGCAAACTCTATTTTAGGTCTTTTCTTAGGAAAACAACCACAGGAAATGATTCTTTTTTATCAAATGCCCGAAAAAATTGTTGAAAAGATTCAAATAGAGCCTGAAAAAGACATTAATGCGTTTACCAATAAACCATCTGTTTTCGAACAACCAATTAAATTTAGTCTAATGATGAGTTTTGTCTATTTATATGGGTCTTTTTTAGCAGCCTCTTACAGAAATTTTTATGATGTATCAATTACTCAAGGCATTATCTTGGGCTTAAAGATATATGTTGCTCCTACAGCGTACATTGCATTAATTTCATATCTAACGGCTAAAGCAATGTATTATAGATCTCAATTTGACAAACAGTCTTTTAAGTCCTTAAATCTTATTCGTTTTTCTTTCTTGGCAATAATTACTATTTTTAGTATTATATGGTCTTCTTTAGGGGAATTCCATGTTCGAGTAATAGGATATTTACCTGCGTATCTTAATATTTTCCCAAAAGATAAAGAAGAAAAAATCAAGCAAAGAATTCTTTCAGCGCTCAATACAATATTTCGTTATAACACAATTATCTATATGACTCGAGAAAAAGAAGAAATTATTAGGAATGCAACAGATGAGTGGAATAATAATCAGTTGCCCGGAACTGTCACAAGTGCTTTACTTGCTTGGAAAGGGATGAAAAAAGAGCTCGAAACTGACACTTTGAAAGAGTACTACGAAAAAAACGAAAAACAAGAAGAAAGGCTATATGGCTTAGCGCTAGCAATTGGCCTTGGCAAATACAAGTTACATGATCTTCTATTTAAGTTATTACGGGTAAAAATGAGAAACGTTAGATATGCTGCATATTGGGCATTAGGGCAAATTGCATTAAAATCTAATGCTCCAAAGTTAGCAAGAGCAATCGAAAAAGAACAAGACTATGAGCTCCGGGAAATGGCCACTAAAATACTTTTAACTATTGATCCAGACTATCCCTTGTTAAGGCTTAATGAAGAAGAAAGCGAAGACATTTTGCCAGATGCTTTCCAAGAAATCGTTGAATAAGCTATTTATATCTATACTTCTTATGTAATACGTTAGTATTTCGCGAAAAGCTTATAGTAAAAAGTCTTATTTTCCAAGATACATAGACCAGTATAGGAAGCTAGAGGGGTAATAATGAGTGAGATGATCGAAGAATTCATTTTAGCAATTAACCCAGATGATTTTATCGGCCAATCAAGTAATGTAGCAAGATATCAAGAACACATAAGAGCTATAATCGGTAAGAGAGACGTTCCACACTTAGTTCTAATTGAGGGACATGGTGGCACTGGTAGAACTTCCCTTTTAAGAAAGGCTATGGGGATTGCCCAATTCGAAAGAATAAACACTATTGAAGTCAAATCGCCAATCAATCCTGAAAAAATACATGAATTATTCAATAACATAAAAATCTCTCTTGATGAACTAAAACTGAATTGGCGGTCTTTCATGGAAAAAGCAAGGGGTATTTCAGTAAAATTATTGCCTGCCTTAAATCATGAAGATTTAACCCCTCAAAAAATAGAACAATTCTCAAACATTTATAATCTTGAAATACCAAGAATCGCAACTAAGCTAAAAGAAAAACGACAAAAGCTGATTATCCATATTGATAATGGGGAAAGGATTTACCATGCAGGGCTAACAGAATTATTCCAGTTATTTATTGATTCTGCAAGGATCTTAAGAGAGAAACAATTACCGATTTATTATGTGATAGTTATCGATGAAGAAACATATAATGAATTGCAAGAGAAAACGGATCTCAAAGAAAAAGATTATTTGTATTTAGAAACGCAACCATTTGAATATGCAGATGCAGAATTATTCCTCAGAAGACGTTCGGGTTTATTGAAAAAAGAGAGGGAAGAGATATTAAGAGTCAGCTACCGAACTCCGTTTGACTTAATTCTTAGATGGCTTCTTAAAAAGAAAGGTCTCGACTTTGAAACAATTAAAAAAGAAGATCTTAATCAATTATTTGAGTTTTCTAAGAACGAAGAAAAAGTAGTTGAACAATTTAGCTTGTCTGACAAGAATCTTTTAGAAAAATCAATATTGCAAGGTGTTAGCGGAGAAAAACCCCTAGAAACACTCTCGAATAAAGGGTTATTAATTGAAGAAGATAAGTATGTTGCCTTTGCATCTTTAGGATTTTTCGAATTATTTCAAATAACTCATCGGCCAGAGGACATATTTACTGAACTAAAATATTCTATGAAAAGGCTGGAAGAAGAAGTGGATTATAAATTAAAACCCTCAGAAAGGAATCTTGTTCAGTTAAAAAATCTGGTAAAAGTTGTTAACGATGAAATCCTGTGTTTAGAAATAGGAAACCGATTAGGAATGATCTCTCAAGATCTTATTAAAAACAAGTATTACCAGTCAGCATTAGATGTTATGGAAATCGCGCGTATCGCATTAGAAAAGGGCGGAGACATCGAGAAAATTGCAGATCTCACAGAATCTATGGCTAAACAATTCACCAAAGCTGAAAACGAATATTTTGCTGCCAAAGCTTTTGAAACTGCTGGTGAAATGTTTAGTAGGTTAGGCGTGAAATGGAGGGCTTTATCTAATTACAGAGATGCTGGTGTCAGATATCGTAAGGTTGCAAGTGAGGTCGATATAGGTCAGCATTTCATGGTTAGATATTTGTATGAAAAAAGTATTTATTGCATGGCTAAAGCTGAGGAAATCAGAAGAGCAGAGCAATTTTGCTCTGAAGCCAAAAAGAAACTAAGTGACTATCCTCCCCACCAATCATATTTCACCACAATCGAAAAAAAATTGGTCCGAGGTGAAATCTCCTAATGAGTGAATTAAACGCAGAAAAAAATAAACTAAAAGAAGCAGCAACAAATCTTGAAAAAACAATAAACATTCTTAATGAATTTACTATTCTGTTAAAACAACTCCAAACAGAAGTAGAAGAAAAAACTAAGGAAGCATCAAATGAAATAAACCGAACTTTCCAAGTAACACAATTATCAGTAAGTACTATCACTTCAGACACTGAAAATACTTTAGAAAGTAATAAAGCCAGTTTTAACACAACCACTACAAACCTCAAAGAAATGATTGATAACTTTATTTTATCATATTCTGACGACTTGTTGGATGCTATTAAAACACATATTGATGGTTTTCAGGCCTTGGCCACAAAAATAAATGATGAAACCGAAAAAGGATTAGTCGAAAAAATAGAACAAATAAAAAAACTTGTTGACGATTCTTATGGCCATCATGCAGAAAGAAGTAAAGATATTGAGAAAAACATGGTAACGCTAGCTGATAAATTTCCTGATGACTTAAGAAAAAAGTACCAATCTATTAGCACTGAAAAAGAAAATGAAATCAGAGAAGTATTAAGAATTAGTCAAGAAACCCTTACAAAATCTTTACAATCATTAGAACATGAATTCAGAGAATCAATTACTAATCAGATTGGACGCGTTTTCGAAGGCGTTACCAGAATGAAAGCTCAACTAGAAGAGATTGTTGAAGACACATTAAATCAATTAAGAGAAAATCTTTCAAGAATAAACAAAGGAATCGACGAATACTTCGTAGAAGAAATGAATCGTACACAAGACCTACTTGTAGAATATGAAGATAAGCTATTACAAACAATTGATGAAACAATAAAAGACTATGAAAAAGAAGCAGACAGAATAATTAAGTCAATGAAAGAACAAAGCAACGAAAACATTGACACGGTTATTACATCTCTAACTGAAGAAGTAAACATGTTTAAACAAAATATGGCCTCTTTAAGAGAAAGCTTTGACAATGAAATACGTGAAACAAGGACTAAGATATATGACACGCTGGAAAGCATTAAAGAAGAAGTTATTAAACTACACGGAGAAAAACAAGATGATCTTGATGAAAAAGTAAAATCCTTATATTCTAATGTTAATACTACAAAGTCTAAGGCAAACCAAGAAATAAAGACAAAAATCGATAAAGAAATCGAAAACGTAAAACAACAATTAAACGCCCAGATCAAGGAAGGACTAAGTTCTATTAAACAGAAATATAATGAGATCACTAAAGAACTTAAGAGCTCAGAAATTAGTTTAAGCGGGCAAGTAGGGATGTTGAGAAAAGACTTGTCCAAGTCACTTCAATCTGGGGCTGAAAAAATCGAAAAAGACCTCAATACTGCTAAAAAGCAAATAGAAGATGCTAAAAAGAAACTCTAAACGGAGGAATTAAAAAATGTCTGAATTAAAGTCAGAGCTCGAAGGAATCGGTTTTACTCCTATCGAAGCACAAGTATACGAGGCACTTGCAGCCTTTGGTTACAGAACAGTAGGTCAAGTCCAAGTATATACTAATTATAGCTTAGAAGAAGTAAAAATGGCCTTGCAATCATTAGAACAGAAGGGCTACGTAAAAAAGGTTGCAGGAAAAAGTGAAGAATCCTCTATTTATATTGCATTAAGCCCAAAAATAGTTGTTTCCGCAGATATCGCTGCTAAACTAAATAAAGACTTAACAGACATCCAAAATAAAATTTTAAAAGACTGGGAAAGTGCAGCAACTACTTTGACAACTAAAACTGAATGGTTAGTAAATGAAACTGACAAACTAACAAACAAACATGTACAAGAGATTGAAAAACATAAACAAGAAAGAGAACATGCCTTAGAAACTTGGAAAAACGAAAGCAAAGAAAAACTGGAAACAATTATAAAAACACATACTACAAATATTATCAATCTATTAAACACTCAAATTAATGCTTTAACCAATATAATAGAGGAAAATTCAGAGAACATATTAGAAGTATCTAAAGCGCAAAGAGCAGCTGCATTATCACACTATGATGTTTTCACGCAAGGGCTGAAACAGAACTTAGAACAAGCACAACAAAAAATACAAGAACTATTAGACAATTTACAGCAAACCGCTGTAAACACAGTAGATGAAGAAACAAAAATAGTACAAACATCTCTCGAAGAACAAACAAAATACGTTCAAAAGTCAATAACTGAGATCCTAAATACATATGACAAGAATATAAAAGAATTCGTAAAAAGTACAGATAAGATTGCGGGTGATTTAGGGGCAAAAGCCAGGGAATCACTACAACTGCATGCTAACAACACTATTTCAGAACTCAAACAATTTCAATCATGGCTGTTAGAAAGACAACAGAAAATACAAGAAGCAGTTGTTGAAGCTTCTAATCAGATAGTAGAAGAGCTAAAGCAGATCCTAATTGATTTGGAAAATTATTATTCTGATACCCTTAATCAACTAAAAGAAGGTTTCACAGAACAAGTAATACAAACTAAAGAAACCGCAGTCTCTACATTATTAGACACTTCAAAATCCTTGTCTAAGACACTTTCTACAACAAACGACACGATTACTAAAGAACTATCTAACTATCTTACAGAAGTAGGAAAACAACTTGACGAATTACAAAAGCAATTAACAACAGTACTTGATACAGAGTTTTCAAACATCAACACTCAGATGGGTGAATTCCAAAATCAACTAAATAACAATATTACCAATTTTTCAGACACCCTCGCTGAAAATGTTGGGCAGTTAAAAGATTTCTTAGTAGAATTCATGGAAAACTATGTTAATAGCACGGGAGAAATACTTCAGAGTTATACTTCCGATTTAAAAGAAGAATTCACTAAGATTAAAGAACAGGAAATGAGCAGAATAGATAATCAGTTAGGACATACTGATAATGAACTTCAAAATGCTCTTGAACAAATGAATCAGAGATTTGAGCAAACATTAGATTCATTACTTCAAAGGATAGACCAAATCAATGAAGAGCTAAAACAAAGCGTAGAATCTTTGAAACAGGAAAAAACAGAACAACTTTTGAATGCTAAAAACGATTTTTATGAAGCATTAAAAAAAGCAAAAGAAGTGCAAGAAAAAGCCTTAACAGAGATAGAAGAAGAAATAAATCGTATACATAACGAAGCTGAGACAGAGAAAGATAATTTCGTAAATTTATTTAAACAAAAACTTAACTCGATTGCAGACACTTATGTCGATGGGATAAAAACATATCATACACAAGCATCTGATCGTATTTCTCGAGAAATTGATCGCACTAACGAACGACAAAAGATAGCTGTTACTGAATTTAAAGAAACATTTTTGGAGAATACTTCTCGCTTTAGAGATGAATTACCAGAAATAATAGAAACACTTTTTGACGAACACATTAGAAGACTTGAAAAAATTAAACAACAATACAGCTCAACACTACAGCATGCACTAAGAGCAGTAGATGAGCTGTACGAAAGAGTAGAAACAAATACTAAAGGGCTATTTGGTAAGAAGAAAGAAGCAGAACAAGAACTTGATAGATTAGATTCAATACGTTCACAGTTGTCGAGAGTAAAACAAGACTTAGACAGTTTTATACCTGACGCAATCGAAA
>JAMOVR010000266.1 GCA_027061945.1 Candidatus Heimdallarchaeota archaeon | reverse complement strand
CGAGCTGCCTCGATGGTGGCGTTTAAGGCCAAAAGATTGGTCTGGTCTGCAATATCGTTTATCAATTTGACTATTCCACTTACTCCTTTGCTCATCTCATTAAGATTATGCATAATTTCTTTAGTCCTTTCCGCCTTTTCTACTGCCTCAGAAGTTGTTTGTGAAGAGTGAGAAGTGTTTTTCTCTATTTCTTGAATTGCCTGAGAAACTTGTTCCATTAATATTTCTTCTTCTTTAATATTTTCTACTATTTTTTGAGCAAATTTGTCTATCAATTTTGCTGTTTCTTTTGAGGATTCCATTTTATTTACTACCTGATCTGTTTCTTCTTGCATAGTTGTTCCTTGTTTAGCTAGAAGTTCTGCTTCTTGGCGTACATTATTTATTATGTTTTTAAGAGCATCTATGGTTTGATTAAGAGTTCTAGTAATATTTTTGAATTCTAAAACGCCTTCTTCTTTAAATCTTATTTTAAGGTTACCCTTTCCTAATTCTTTAAGTCCCATTAAAATTGCGGGTACTGGTCTTACTAAAAGATTGGCCAAAAAGATAGATAAAACTAGATAAAGAATTACTCCCGCTATAGAAGCAAAAATTATTTCTTTGATTAAAGGCATTATTTCTGCTCGGTAATCTTTTTCATAAAATCCTGTACCTATTATCCAATGCCAAGGAGTAAAAGATTTAACGTAAGAAAGTTTTGCTTCTATTTTATTAGCTTGGTCTCTATATTGCCAAAAATAACGTACATAACCTTCTCCCTTTTTACGAGCTACTTTAGCCATTTCGATAAATAATAGATTTCCGGCTTTATCCTTTACTTTCGTTACATCTTTACCCTCAAGCTGGGGTTTATAAGGATGCATTACTAAAATTATATGAGAAGGGTCATCCGTGGTGATCCAAAAATAATCTTTACCATCAGGGCCATAGCGTATATTACGGATAGCTTCTTTAGCTAGATCTTGGGCTTTTTCTTCCGAAATCGTTCCATTTTTAGTAAGCTGGTAATAATATTTGACAATTGAATAAGCATTTTCTACTAAATCTCTAAGTTTTGCTTTCTCGGTTTTTTGTAAAATAGAATTGCCCTGATATAATACCAAACCTAATAACAAGCTAAAAATGATACATCCTAATATCACTTGGATCAAAGAAAATGTTTTAAGTGTCCAATGTTTCTCTTTTAGCCACATTTTAACTTCTCCTAAAGTTTCTTTTATTCCTGTCTATGTAACAATTTCTCTGCGTCTAGGATGATGAGTAGGCGTTCGGGTAGTTGGCAGACATTTTTGACGAATTTGGTGTCAAGCCCTTCGATTACATCCGGCGGTTCTTCGACCTCTGAGAGGGGGATTTCCAAAACGTCGCCTATTTGTTCGACCAATAAGCTTATCGGTTCTTCGTCCCGGCCGATAATCACATTATGATGGGCTTCACCAGTCTTATCCAAACCGATGCGGCTGGCCAGATCGATAGCGGTGAGAATTTGGCCCCGCAAATTGATAATGCCCGAAACATAAGTTGGTGAGAGGGGCACAGGAGTGATATCTAAAGAACGATTAATCTCTACCACTTCTTCCACGGGTAAGGCAAAGAGAAAATTTCCCAACCAAAAAGTGATGAACAATTTGGTCTCCTGTGAAACAAGAGATTTCTCTTTTTCTTCGGTCTTAG
>JAMOVR010000265.1 GCA_027061945.1 Candidatus Heimdallarchaeota archaeon | reverse complement strand
GAGATGTATTTTAAAAATGCATAATTAAATTGTAAAATAAAATTTTTGTTAAGGGATAGCCTTAAAGTAAGGCATTTGAAAATAGAATTTTTATACAGACTCGTTAGCACAAATGTATAAATAATTTTCTAAGCCTAGAAAAATGCCAAATAATTTAATAGGAAAAGAACATAACACCCTTTTAGAATGGTTTTTAAACTATTGGATGACTGGTAGTGCTTCTCCTGTTTGTTTTCTTGAAGGATTTTCAGGAACAGGCAAGACTACTCTTGCGAGGATGCTGTTAGAAAAAGTGATCAATGAGAAATTAACTGCCGTTATGATTACTGCTCCAGAAACAGAGAAGGATCCTACGGATGACATACTGCTTGATCTTGCAGCAGAATTAAGTAGTGCAGGTAGAAGTGAACTTGTCAATGCTATTGAAAACAACCGTGCTCTGCTTGACGTACTTAGTAATTTAGTGAACGAACCAATATTAATTATTATTGATGAATTTCAACGTACTATGCAAGGTCCACGATCTATTCCATTAGGTGGATTTGCAAAAGTTTTGAGTAGATTGGCTAACCGTAAATGGTTAAAAGGACGAATACTACTCCTCACTAATCGTCTTGTGGAAAGAGCTCGTTGGTCTGAGCCATATGTTATACGTACGCTAAAGGGTATGAAATCTGATGATGCTATATCGCTATTAGAATATTTTGCTAGGGAAGATGGGAGAATTGATGAGATTGATTTAGATCGACGTCATGAAATAGTTAAATGGGTTGGTGGTAATCCGAGAGCAATTCGACTAATTGTTAAAAACTTAGCATACGACTCTCTCAATGATTTAATTGGCTTTCAGCCAGAGTCATGGGAATTGCAGGAACGAGAAGTTTCTCCAGAATTAGTTGAAGATTTAGAAAGAGAAATACTTAAGAAAACACTTAGCCAACTATCGGATAGTTATATTTATAATCTACATTGTCTTTCTGTGATTCGAAAGCCATTTAAACGACAAGCAATTGAACTTCTATTTAAAGAAAAAGCAGATTATGCTTCTTTCAAGCAAGAAATGATTGGACGTTTTTTGATAGAACAATACAAAGGATGGTTTAATTTACATCCAATTGCTAGAGAGATTGCTTTACAAAAACTCGCGGAATCTCCAGAAGAAAAAAGAAAAATTCATGCTCTTATTGCTCCATATTATATGAGACACTTTAGAGCTAAACAGATTGTAGGTTGGGGTTCACTTGGCGGTCACTTTGTTGAGGCACGATACCATCTTATTAAGGCTGAAAAATCAGATGAATTGAGAGAAATAGCTTCTCGTTTTCAAAATTATATCTTTAATACTCTTAGTAATACCTCTCCTATCCCTAACAATCCTGAGGAGTTGGATGAGCGTATTGCTGTTCTTTCGTCCTTGCTTGTAGATCCGGGTCCCAAAAAACTTGAATATCATTTAGCACGTCTATTTCAAAGAAGGAACCAACGTAATGATCTTAATCGTGCTCTTAATCATGCTTATAGAGCAAGATCTAATTACCATGTTGAGTCATGGTTTTTATGTAGTGAATTGTTATCTCAAATGAAGCGAGATAGGGAATCTATTAAAATTTTATATCAAGGGATAAAATGTGTACCACCAGATAAAGGCTTAGCTATATTATATGATAGATGTTCTCAAAT
>JAMOVR010000264.1 GCA_027061945.1 Candidatus Heimdallarchaeota archaeon | reverse complement strand
TTCTATTAGCAATTACAAAAATTATCTCCTTCAAATAAAAGAAAAACTATCAGAATATACGACTAACAATGTGGAGGTGATGTAAATTGATCAACCATGCAGCAAATCAGGCAGAAGTTAGTTGTTGTGCAGTGACGTTACTGCTATGTATGGCCTGGAAAACAAATAAGTTTAAATATTTATTAATCAATATATTGTTGTAAAATGCATTTCTGGGATTGCGTCAGAAGAATAGCAGCAAGCTATTTGCCGGCTGAAAGGGTAAAATTAGAGCCAACTCCAGAATTGTTTCTTGGCGGTAAAGATGATCCTTTATACAAGCAGTATGCAGAAGAGCTTAAGTATCTTGAAAAATCTGGCCTCAGGTCTGGGATTGAAGCTCGGCTTGCCAATGAGAGACATTCTGTGAAATTATTTAACATGAAAGTGTTTCCGTATGACTGGAGCAATACACAGCAAGACGGCTATAAAAGAGGATATGATGACTCACTGTTTGACAGAGTTATGCTTTTTTACAGCCTTTTCGCAAGATTCTATAAGATGCAGCAGAATAATGGTAACGCCAGCAAATACGCAGAGCCAGAAAGTATGTTAGAATACATGTCTGATGATGCAAAAGATAGTCATCTGAATTAGTCATTTTCCTCTGGGAGATGTTTTTCAGCGATGCTATACCATACCCTGTAGCCGTCATCATGGCTTTGCACATAGCCTTTCTCTACCAGCACGTCTAAGTATTCCTTGGCTTTGTTTTTGCCGATTTTGCACTCCTTTACAAGCTTGGAGAAATGTATGCTTTCAAAAACATTTTTTTCATAGTCATACTGTTCAAGAAGAAAGGATAAAATTTTATGGTGAGGATGGCCAAGGCTTTTGTCTTTAATGAAAAATGCGTATAGCCTGCCGGTTGTGTCTGACTTGATAGTTTTTTCAAGGTTCTCTGTGATGAATTTTTCAAAGCCTTCAATGCCGTGGCTTATTAGATACTCTTTATGCTCATTGTTCTTTGACAAATCTTTTAGAATTTTGATCTCTTCGCTTTCTAATTCTTCAATATTTTCTATTTTGCTGATGATATTTTTTAATGTAGCTATAAGTTTCTGCTCTATTTTTATCACCTCTTTTTGGTTGATTTTAGGCTTGGGATTTATAAAACTTTCTTTGATGTTGGGATAAGTTTTAAGATTGAAGGATAACCGTAACCGGCAACATGATTACACTTAACAAGATTGCTTATTATAAGAGGTTTGTTTTTGAATTGGGATAAGATGGAGTTGTAGTATTCAAGAACAATAATGGCAGGAGCCATCTCTCGCCTCCGCTTTTCTTCTTGAAATAGAGTGTTACTTGATAGTAGTATAAAACGAAAGGTTTATATACTAGTTTTGATAGAAGGTAGGATATGGCAATGGATGCTAATACTCTAAATCTTGAATATATGGCTAAGGCAGCGGATGCTTTTAAAATGCCACGAGCTGCAATAGTTCAACCGGCAACTGTTGATTATAAAGCAAAGGCTCAGCAGAGTCTTATAGATAAACTAGCAGAGCAAGGGTTAAGACTTCTTAAAGGTGGTATGGATTTAATTGCTGAAGATGCCTATGCTGGCGGTATGAGTGCTAAAAAAATTGTTGATGACGGTAACAGATTTTATATGAAAAAGCAATACGAGAGAGCTTTAGAG
>JAMOVR010000263.1 GCA_027061945.1 Candidatus Heimdallarchaeota archaeon | reverse complement strand
AAATAAAAGAAAAACAATCGAAAAAGATGGGATTCATAGTTTTTTGGATATAAATAAACCAGTATTATTAGATAGCGGAGGTTTTATATTTCAAAAAAAGGCAGAAGTAAAAATTAAGATCGATGACCTTGTTAAATTATATAACAAATCAAAGCCAGATATTGCCGTAGCTTTAGATTTTCCGATAAATCCGATGTTACCAACCAAAGAAGACTACAAGAGAACAACCAAGACCAGAAACTTGTTAAAAGAATTATTAGTAAGAAATCCAGAACCTGAAATTATGCCTGTAGTTCATGGATATTCTTTATTACAATTAAGAAACAATTTAAATAAAACTTTAGAAATATATAAAGACTATACGAACAAGTATCCTAAATGGTTAGGTATCGGTTCTTTAGTGCCTTTATTTAGGAATATTAAGGGAACTGGAACAATACCTAGAAATAAAAGGGGATTTTATAAAGAATTTGAACCCACACCGTCAAAATTTGCATTGGTTGCCATTCAATTAGTTAAAAGAGCTATTTCAAAATATAACATAAAGTTGCATGCTTTTGGTGTTGGAGGAGCAACAACAATGAAACTGGTTTACGCTTCAGGAGCGGATTCGGTAGATAGCGTAGGTTGGAGACTTAAAGCAGCCCATGGTGCAATTCAATTTATTGGACTTTCGGATCGCTTTTTATTCCCCCGAAAAGATCCTAAAAGAAAGGTACTTGAAAAAAAACTTGAACCTCAATTAACCAATTGCAAATGTCCAGTTGCTCCACACAGTAGAGAAGATTTAGAAAAAAGCTTTGTTAAAAGAGCAATTCATAACGCATACGTATACCAAGATACATTAAAGTGGATATCAGAAAAGAAAGATGATAATTATAATAGAGAATTTTTTAAAGATTTAAAAAAATTAATGAGTTATTCTTCGATGAAACGATTCATTTCATTCACTGAAGAATTAAATAACGGGGGAATAGAAAAAATCATTAAACCAAACTTTATAAGACTCATTAAAAAATAAATTCCCATATTAAATCAAGACATCAAATTAAATTTAATTAAAGTATTTTTATCACACTTATAAGGAAGCTTTTTGGCTTTTATTATTTCTTTTATGACATTTAATGGCTTTTTCTTATTTTTATCTGTAAGTACTTCTCGTGAACTACCCCTTGCTTTTTTGCTAGGGGCTTCCTGCTTCACAGAGGAGACTCTCTCCACAGGCGCTACGGGGCGTCCCTCCCCTATCTTTAAAATGTTTAGGGAAGCGTTGTAGTCTCTGTTTGCTTTGCTTCCCCAGTTATATTCAGGGCAAACAAACATTCAGTCGCTCAGTTTTAGCTCGGTAGTTATTTTTCCGCACACGGCACACTTCTTGGAAGTGTATTGGGGAGAAACTTTTGTTAGTGTCTTACCAGCGCCTTCCGCCTTGTAAAACAGTATCCTTATAAACTCTCCCCATGACGCGTCCAGAATGCGTCGGTGAAAGACCTTGTTTCTCCCTTTCCTTTCTTAACCAGTCCCTTGATGTTCATATTCTCTACATAAATCATATCATATCGTAGTTATCTGCGTAATACCTTGACAGTTTGTGTAGGAAGTCTTTACGCTGGTTGTTTAGTTTCTCGTATTTCTTAGCCAGTTTCTTCCAGTTTTTCTTCTACTGACTTGTTGGGGTAGATTCTGAACTTGTAACCCAGCATCAATTAGTATCGCTCTTCTCTTTTTTTCTTTTGTTTTCTTCTGTTTTTTCCTTGTTTAAATGGTAATAACGTTTTTCTCAGCGTCTAAGCATTGTACTGGTATTATGCTGATATAAAGGAGTGAAAGCGTGTATCGGCTCTCATCCCCCACCTTGCGGAGGGGGGGGACTTCTCGCCAACAGAGTTAAAACTACTAATATGATGCTTTTACTTTGTGGCTGAATTTTTTGTTCCAGGATTTTGGCTTAGGTATTTTGAACCATAGCCAAGCAATAAACACTGCAGTACAAGATATGATTAATACCAATTGCAACCACCCATTATGTTCTATTGTTTTTCCAATATCTAAACCATGAAAAATGACTCCAACAATACTGATTACAGTTAGGTCTTGAAGATAAATGAAGAATTTTCTGCCAAAGTATCTGTAAATATATTTTCTTATATACCCCGTTACAGTTGCAATTAACATCATGAAACCAGCCCAAAATCCTAATGTTAAACCCATTTCTTTAGACCAGAGAGAATCTAATGGGAAATACGTCTTTGGATAAATTTCCCACCATGAGAAATAATCTTGCCATTTTATTGAGAAGCTTAGCAGTAAGAGATGTATATACGTAGTTGCAAGAGTAAATAGACCTAAATCGCAGTGTAGTTGCACCAAATCTTTTCTCCTTAATGAATACTTCTTTGCTAAATATTTTTGAATGCTTGGTATTCCCAAAATGAACACTAATATTAGGCTATAAAGAGCCAAAAAACCAATTATTTCACCCCACGCTAAATAGGCATCACTCTCTCCTCCTCTACCTCCTCCACCGATCCCACCACTATGTCTTGGTCCCCCACCTTCAGTTGTTGGAGAAGTTCCTGTTATAAGATACCAAGCTGGTGATGTCATAAATGAGAATATAGTGATAATTACAATTATTCCGACACTAATGCTTAATAATCGCAATCTATTGCCACCCATAGTATCAACCTCATTTTGAGCTCCTTCAAACTAATTTATTATGAGTACATTTTAGAAAAGAATTCCAAACCATTTCATAATGTTTCAAAAGCAAAAATCGAGTAGAAAAAGAAAAAAAAGCCCTAAAAAGGGCGGCGGATATAATTATAGTATTTTTATTTACTTATTGTCTTGTTGGGTGGTATTGACTGAACTTGTGGCTAATGACTTTAACCAAGCTAGTCTTCCCTCATGGAATGCAATTGCTTGTTCAAGCCATGTTTTTTGTTGTAAAGAATAAGGATCATTGCTATTGGCTAAGGCGGCTAATTGGCTCCGATATTGATTTAATAAGTTTTCATGCCATGCAATTCTGCGGTCAATTTCTGGCTTTAATTGATTTAAGTATGTTTGAGGATCTGTTCCTGGGACGAATGGTACTGCTTGCCATATTGGTCCTAATCCCATTCCTAGGCCAGGGCCAAAACCACGACCACGACCTCTACCAAAGCCGCCTCTTCCCCATCCTGGGAAATATCCTTGGGGTGGAATTCCATATCCACTTCCATATCCATAATATCCATATCCGGGTGCTCTTCCTTTTCCTCTCATCTCGATCACCTTTTTGTGTTATTGCTCAAAAATAGTTTCGGAGTTATAATTTATAAAGTTTTCTAGCAATGACACAAAAAATAATGCACTCTTTAATTCATAAAAAAAATGAAGATCTAACTTTCTTTAATGGTTGCAATTAAAATATTAGCTAGAAGATAGAAAGTAGCAGTTATAATAAAACCGATCCAATATCCGTACTTATCTATGAGTATCCCCCCAAAAAACTGTCCTATTCCGTTAAGAAGTGTCCATGACAAACTATTAATGAAATTAACCATTGATCTTTTATCTCGAGGGGTATGATCCATTAATAATGCTTGTACTAATGGTCCTACTGCGTTCATTGCTGCGTTTCTAGTTAAGAGAGCGATTATTGCGAGATATAACGGGGGGTATGTAGCTAACATATAGAGCAAAATTACGGAGACCATCTGAGAAGAAACAATCATTTTTATTCTACCATATTTAGTGCCTAAGTTTGCCACCCACATTCCAAGTAAACCTGTGAAAGCAATCATTATTGCAAACAGTAAACTGAGATTTGATAAAGAAATACCATAAATATCAACAAAAAAGTATTGCATGAAAGGAATACTAAATCCTGCTCCAAAAGAAATAAGCATACTTGAAAATAACATCATTGTTACTGTATATAAACCCATTTTTGTGAAACCTAATGCATTTTTTTCGTTTTCTTCTCCGATTATATTGTCTTGATTTTTAGGAAGGGCATATTTGTCCCGGATCATTAGCAACAAGATTATAGCGCCTATTACTTCTACGTAAAAACTAATTTTTATTGCAGTTTTTAATAGGTTTACATCTAATTTGGAATGCATTGATTTATATAAAAAATACCCAATGAGGTTTCCAATTGCCATAAAAATATTACTAACTACAAACATCCATGCATAAATAGAATTCCTTTCTTCTCTTTTAGTAGAATCTGCGATTAATGCATTTTGAGCAGGCCCCATTAACCCCCAAGACAAAGAAATAATAGACTGGGCAAATAAAATGTCATTAACATTGTTTGAAAGTGTTAAAAGATAGAATCCTATTACGCCAATAACTGTTCCTATAACTATCATTATATCTCTTCTAAATTTGTCGCTTACGTAAGAGCCAATAAAAGAAGAGATAATTGTAATAATCGCTACAATGCCTCCAATTCTCCCCAATTGTGTGTTTTTATTATTTTCTGAAAAAGCAGCTATTAAAAATGCTACTGTAAACCAAGTTAAACCTTGTCCAGTCATTATAAATGGTGATGAAAATAGGAACCCCATAATATTCCTGTTTTTTAATCCACTGGGGAAAATTGTTTTATCCATGTTTTCACCGGTATTTTACGACAATAATAAACATAAGGATTGTTTTGCATAAAAGAAGATTTTTTTGATTTTTATCTTTTGACTGCTTTTTTTCTTTGAATTTAGTATTGTTTCTTAACAATTAACTTCTTCATGAGCAGTGCTCTGGTGTTAAAAAATAAATACTCTTAAGCACTGTTGAGTAGTTTCCCACAAACCAAGGACAGAAGTGATCACTTTGCCAGAAGGAAAGAAAAAGGTCAAGCGTTCAAAGGTCAGGGTTCCACCACATAAACTGCCGGTGGAAGAAAGAATAAATAATTTCAAGGTAGTTCATTTAGGTTATCTGAGTTATGAAGAAGTAAAAGCTGAGGCTGACAGATGCATTCAATGTGGTGGCTGGCCAAAATGTGAACAAGGATGCCCTGCTCACTGTCATATTAAAGACTATTTATTCCATATCAGAGAAGGAAGCAAAGAAGAGGCTGTAAGATTAGTATATCAGTATTATGCTTTTCCTGCAGCACTTCATCGGATATGCCCAGGACTATGTGTTGATCAGTGTGTTGTTGGAAAGAAGGGAGATCCTGTAAATATTGTTGATATTGTACGATGGATTGCAGACAATATTCCCAGACCAAAAGACTGGTATGACGTAAAACCTTCCACCGGTAAAAAAATCGCGATCATTGGCTCGGGACCCGCTGGATTAACTGCAGGTTATTTCTTAAGAAAACAAGGACATGAAGTAGTCATCTATGAGAAAGCCCCTATCCCAGGGGGAATGCTTACATTAGGTATTCCAGAATATCGTTTAGAACGAGACGTAATTTACAAAGAAATTAAAGAGATTGAAAAAACTGGTGTAAAAATACTTTTGAACAAAGAATACGGTAGGGATTTTAATTACAAAGACTTATTTGAGCAAGGTTTTGACGCTATTTTGTTCACACATGGAGCCCATAAACCCAAATGGATGAATATTCCTGGAGAAGACTTAGATGGAGTAATGCATGCAATTGATTTTCTAAGAGAAGTGAATTTAGGTAATCCACCTAAATTAGGTAAAAAAGTAGCAGTTATTGGTGGAGGAGATGTAGCAATCGATGCAGTGAGGGTTGCAAAAAGATTAGGTGCTGATTCCTTTATAGTATATAGAAGATCAATTGAAGAAATGCCCGCAATCAAATCTGAAATTGAAGAGGCACAAGAAGAAGGAATACCGATTCATTTCTTAACAAATCCTGTTGAAATCATTGGAGACGAAAATGGGCATGTAAAAGCAATGAAACTTGTAAAAATGAAATTAGGCGAACCTGACGAGAGTGGAAGAAGAAGACCAATCCCAATTGAGGGCTCTGAATATATTATGGAAGTGGATAACGTTATTCAAGCTGTAAGTCAAAAACCTGACGAACATCCATTCAGCGAAGAAGGGTTTAAATTAACTCGTTGGGGAACCTTTGAAGTAGATCCCGAAACTAACATGACAAATATTGAAGGCGTATTTGCTGCAGGAGATGATGTCACTGGACCATATCTAGCAATTACTGCTATTGCTGACGCCCATAAGGCATGGCGTGGTATTCATCAATACTTGACTGGTGAACGTATAGAATTTGACTGGGAAGAAAAAGAAAGAAAACTTAAAGAAAAACAAAAACGATAACGTCTCAACTAATAATCCAGAATCAAATAAATAGTTAAAATTTTTTTACCCTTTTTCTAAAAAAACACTTTTTTTAAAATCTAATTTTTTAGAATTAACTAACCTAAATATGCATCTAGTTTCATTTTAGTTACCTTCTTGAATTTTGTAATTTGGCTCAATATTAACACTTATAAGCCCAGTTTTCGGCATTCCAAACTCAAAAAAATACCATACGGATTAATAAAAATTAAAAATATTATTTTTGCACTTGTTTTTTATTATTGATTAAGATCTTTACTTTTCTTATTTATATTATATGTTCATTAATTAAAAAATATTTTTGCATGTAGGAAAAAGAATTACCCCTTTTTCAGCGGCAATATCATGAATTTTGTA
>JAMOVR010000262.1 GCA_027061945.1 Candidatus Heimdallarchaeota archaeon | reverse complement strand
ATAGTATATTGAGCAATCCTGGGTTGAAATGGATAAGAGAGTGGATACTTCAAAAAGCATACATTATAGCAAGCATAGACCTGCCAGTAGAGACATTTGAACCACATACAGGAACGCAAACAAGCATACTTATTCTCAAAAAGAAAACACCAGAACAACAAAAATTACAGGAAGATTATGAAATATTTATGGCTATTCCAGAAAAAGTTGGACATGACCGGCGAGGAAACCCTATTTACAAAACTACACCTGATGGAGAAATAGAGCTTGACGAAAGAGGAAATCCATTAATTGAAGATTATTTACCTACTGTGGCTGAAGCATTCAAAGAATGGCTAAGGAGAAAAGGGATGATATGATAATGGAAGGAATACAAATTGTTGATGTTCCTATTCATTGGGTTCATGAAGGTGAAAAAAGACTGGATGCTGGTTTTTATGCACAGGATGTAATTACGGCAAGAATTCTTTTAGAAAAAATTAGTCAACATTTAAAAATTCAAACTGTCGGCGATTTGACAAAAGATATTTTTCACCGCACTAGATTCAAAAGAAAGTATGTTTCTAAAAAAGAAGGGTTACCATTTCTAACTCCTACAGACGTTTTTATGTTTCCGTTGCGCCCTAGAAAATTTGTAAAAGATCCGCCAGACGGGTTAACAGTATCAAAAGATTGGATATTGATAACATGCTCTGGGACCGTGGGTAGAACTATTATAACCAACTCTGCTATCTCCAAATGTATTTTATCTCATGATATCATTCGAGTAATTCCGAAATCCAAGGGACATCTGGGCTATCTTTACGCTTATCTTAACACGTGGATAGGACAAAGCTTTCTTACTAAAGACCAATATGGAGCGACAGTTAAACACATAGAGCCTCACCATGTCGCTAACATTCCTATTCCTCGCATCCCTGGCTTAGAAGAAGAAATAAATCAAAAAATCCTCGAAGCGCATAAATTGAGAGAAGAAGCCCAAGAACTTCTATTGAAAGCTGAGGAAATGATATATTCAGAACTCGGGTTACCCAAAATAGATGAAGATGATGTTGGATATTTTGGTGGTGAAATTGGAAGACTTGTTAAAGCTTTTGAAGTTAAGGCTAGCGAGTTAGATTATAGGTTAGATGCGAGTTATCATTTACCTATAATAAAACAGATTGAAAAAAATTTGACCAACATTGATTGGAAAGTTCAGCCTCTGGGCAATAAACTAAAAAGTATTTTCATCCCTCCCCGTTTTAAACGCCCTTTTGTAAAAAGTCAGGATGATGGAATAAGGTATATTCGTCCTTCAGACCTCCCCATGATTAAGTATTTTGAACCCAAATACCTTGCTAAGAAATTCAAAAATTGCAATCTATACCGATTAAATGAGGGGGATATCTTAGTTGTTAGTGATGGAACAATTGGGTGGGTATCAATTGTAACTTCTTTTATTGCAGGGTGGTATGGGAGCAATAATTTTGCACGTTTAGTGCCTACAGAGGACTTGAATAGAGGTTATTTACTAGCTTATCTTCTCTCTCCATATGGGCAATACCAACTTAAAAGAGAAATCTTCGGTGGAGTTATTGATCACTTGACAGAAGATCATATACGTCAAATTAAAATCTCAATTCCTCCCAGTGAAGTCCAAGACAAAATTGGATCTTTAGTAATTGAGGCATACAACAAAAAAGACAAAGC
>JAMOVR010000261.1 GCA_027061945.1 Candidatus Heimdallarchaeota archaeon | reverse complement strand
AGTATAATGCCCCCGGAAATTAGTACTGGAAATGCAAAAAGTATGTTATAATTTTAAAGTTTTTAAAATTTAACAAGGGGTATATTATGAGTGTAAAAAGGAAACAATTTAGTGCGGAATTCAAGACGAAGCTTGTATTGGAGCTTTTGCAGGGAGACAGGACATTAAGTGAAATTTGCAGTAAGTATAAAGTTCATCCTCAAAGCTTGGCAAAATGGAAGAAGCAGTTTTTATCCAATGCATCATTGGCATTTGATAAAAGTTCAGTAGTTAAGGAATATAAAGAAGAAGTGGAAAAATTGTCAAAGGAAAAAGAGCGGTTAGCCAAGAAGCTTGATGAAACGATCATAGAGAGGGATTGGGCAGTGGGAAAGCTAAAGAGCTTGGACTTATCGACTAAAAAAGCTTTGGTTGATAAAGAAGGTGTTCAAGCTGAAATTTCGAAAAATCCTTCATTGAACAAACGGTTGGAAATGCTGTCCGTATCTAAATGCGCATATTATTACAAGCCTGTAAAACCTTTTAGTAGTATGGAAGAAGTATCTTTATTGCATAAAATAGATGAGATTTACACGGAATTTCCATATTACGGATACAGACGGATTAAATTTGCCCTTGAAAGGGCTGGAATAAACATAGGCTTTAAGAAAACGATAAGTGCTATGAGGCATATATGCGTATCGGCGATATATCCTAAGAAAAAGACAACTTTACCGAATAAATATCACAAGAAATACCCGTATTTATTGGATTCATATAGGAATTCATATGGTAATGTTGAGATAGAAGAAAACAATGCTGTTTGGAGCGGAGATATAACCTATATTCGCCTTGCAACCGGTTATGCATATTTGGCGGCAATAATAGATTGGCATAGTAAAAAAATACTGTCTTGGAAACTGTCTAATGTTATGGACACACATTTGGCAGTATCGGTATTGGAAGAAGCTTTATGCAAATACGATGCTCCCGAAATATTTAATTCAGATCAGGGTAGCCAATACACATCGTTGGAACATATTGAAATTTTAAAGAAAAATAATATATCCATATCAATGAATTCCAAGGGCAGAAGTATTGATAATATTGTAATAGAGAGGTTTTTCAGGTCATTAAAATATGAGGAAGTTTACTTGAAAAACTATGAAACTCTCAAGGAAGCAAGAATGGAAATAGGTAAATATATAAATAAATATAATAGTTTAAGGTTACATTCATCAATAGGTAACATTACTCCTGATGAATGTTATTTTAACTATGAGTTTATAAATGAGATAAATGCTGCATAAAAGATGAATATAAAAAATTAAAGTTCGGTATTGACAATGGGTGGCAGTTTAGAATTAGTTTTATTTGATTTGTTATTGATAATTATCTGATGTATCAATTTTTTATCAGAATAGCACATTGATTGTGGATACACTTTGAGAGCATATCATAACATAGCTGTTGATATGAAATAATATATGGATTATACTTTTATTATTAAACAAACAGGAGGCGCCAATGCAGTTATTAAAGTTAACAGAGGACCAGTTGAAAAATATTTGCACACCGTTGAATATGCAGAGAGCTGAAAATTATGTCGGCAAATTTTACGATTGTAAAATTGACGGTCCCTATTTAACAGGAATAATTAAAGGCAACCACGGCGATTATGAAGTAAAATTAAAAATAGATACTGATCCGCTTGAATATTCTTGCGGATG
>JAMOVR010000260.1 GCA_027061945.1 Candidatus Heimdallarchaeota archaeon | reverse complement strand
TTGGGCTCCTTGAACTTGCAAAACAGTTAGGCAATGTATCCAGGCATGTAAGATCATGGGATACTCTCGAGACAGCTTCTATCGTTTTAAGCATCTTTATGAAACAGGTGGTGAAGCTGCTCTTCAGGAAATAAGCAGAACAGAAGAAAGAACGCATTCTTGAAAAATATTGCTTTGGGAAAACTCCCATGCAGACATTTCTGGATTCTTTGTCACTTGTAAAAGAAAAGATGTTAGACAGAACCAGACAGACAAATTTACCTGCAATTGCAAAGGGGTCAGATTAAGTCTAGTTCAGTACGCTAAGGTTAGGACAGAAGCATGGTAGCATTGCCACTTTTTGGAACGGACTCACCCTCGGACTTGAAAGCGATATCGTTATGTGAAACCAATTTTTCTGTCAGAAGGGCCTTAACTATTTTCGCCTAAAGGTAGCACATTGTTAGGTGTTAGGCATTATTTGCTCATCTACCCATTCATTACATTTCCCTAATGGAATTATCGGTAAATTATCCATATATGTTTTTTCTAATAAAGCTTGACTACTATTAATAAGTTGATCCCAATTAGAGTCTATTATATTGTTGAAATACATTATTCGTAATTTTTGTTTATCAAATACCCAATATTTTATTGAGGGGACTAGATATCTAAATAACGCTAACCATTCTGCATAATTTATAGCTAGTGGGTTGCCTTGGTACAAAGCAATTTTCCCTGCATTGCCTGCACAAGCAACCGCATGAGCAAGCAACAACATAGAACGATATTTAGGATTTGAAGCTAACAAAAATTTTGTTTCTCCTTTTTCTAAATAGTGCTGAATCATAAGATATAAACGGATAATTATTTCAATAACAGCAGGCGTAATTCCCATAGTAATAAAATGTCTTAAATCATAACCATTATGATACATCCATAATGCAAGTTGACTGATAGTTGCAGTCTTCCCATTGGGTATAGGGAAAGAACCAAAATTCAATGAACGAAAAATAGAAGCAAAAGGTACAGGTAGTCCTTTTGATGTTGTGACATCTGAAAGCAGATGGAGAAATTGCTTCACCAAGGCATCAAGAGGGCCTACTGGCTCTGCTAATCCTGATTCAATAGAAATATTACCACCTTTTATGGTCGTGGCTCCACCTCGCATTATATCAATAGTACCAATAATAAATCCTAAAACCGGGTCATGTCCAAATGTGTCTATTCTATGATCTCCACCCCCTGTATTGTCATAAGGGACATTTGCATCGGTTTCAAGCTGTTTTTGAAATGGTGGTGGCAATTTTATTCTATTTAGCCATTCTGTAATAATACTTCCTTTTTGCCCCGCATAACGCCCTGTCGTTATGGTTTTAGGTATTGAAACCCAAAAATAATCTGTTAAAGATGCTATAATACCAGCAGCTCCAACAATTACATAATCCCATTTATTCCATTTATATTGTTGAGCATAATCTTCTTGGGTTAATAATTTGATATCTTCCTCAGATAAAAGAGCCTCCCATGGTAAAGTAGTATCTAAGTTGTTCCTCAAACAATATACATATGAATCGTTAACGAATTGTTCCCAGCTATTAAATTTTAGCTTTTTATATTCATTTGAGACCTCTGAATTATTGAGCTTAGCAGAATCAATTATTGATTTCTGGGTTAATATTTTAGATTTACAGGTGATTTTTTGCCCAAACAGTGCTCTTTTTTATCATTTTTT
>JAMOVR010000259.1 GCA_027061945.1 Candidatus Heimdallarchaeota archaeon | reverse complement strand
ATGTGAAGCTGATTCTTGTAGATGATGGACATAAATTGACTCATTCAAGCAAAAAAATTATTGATGTGTTAGAAGAAATGCTTCAAAAAATTGAGAGCTAAGAGAAAAGGTAGCAAAAATAAATTTTATTTTTCATTTAAAGCTTCTCTTAATTGCTCAATTATCTGCTTTTGTTTTTTATTTAATTTTTTGGGAACTTCAATTGTGACAGTAACATAATGATCGCCTTTTATTTTACCCCATCTAGATTTTTTTTCTACACCTTTTTTCTTTAAAGTAAAGATCGTATTAGGTTGGGTTCCAGCAGGAATCTTTAGCTTTTCCTTTCCCCATATAGTATCAACTAGAATTTCTCCTCCAAGGGCAGCAGTTGGAAAATCAATAATTTCTTCACTAAGGATATCTAAGCCATCCCTTTTGAATTTTTCATGAGGCTTAACTTTTATATGTAGATATAGATCTCCAGGTGGTCCTCCAAGCGTCCCTGGCTTTCCTCTTTCAGGAATATGCAGTAATTCTCCATCTTCGATCCCTGCGGGGATTTTAACATCAATTATCTGTCTCTTAGTTTCATACCCTGTTCCTTTACATACTGGGCAAGGTTCAGTAATAACAAAACCTTTACCTTTACACTTAGGACATGTTGATTCTTGAATTATTTGTGTAAAACCTTCAATCCTATATGTCCTGATTACCCCACGACCATTACAACTATCACATGTTTTAATACTATTTTGATCTTTAGCACCAGTTCCATTACATGCCTCACATTTCTGACGGTATGGTACTTTGATTTTTTTATCAGTCCCAAAGACGCTTTCTTCAAATGATATTTCGAGCTCCATGTATACGTCTTCTCCCCGCCTTGGACGTGGTCTTCGGGAGCTAGCTTTAGATCTAAAACCAAATAAATCAAATAAGTCTCCGAACAGGTCTTCAAAGTCGACAGTAAAGCCGGGCCCTCCTTGTGAGGCAGAAAATGAGGGATCTATTCCAGCGTGACCAAAACGATCATAGAGACTTCTCTTTTCGGGATCAGAAAGTACTTGATAAGCTTCATTTATGAGTTTGAATTTTTCTTCAGCTTCAGGATCTGGATTGCGGTCAGGGTGGTACTTTAAAGCTAATTTACGAAATGCTTTCTTAATTTGTTCAGGAGTTGCGTCTCTCGGAACACCCAGTACTTCGTAATAATCTGGTTTTTCAGACATTTTTCTAATTCCTCCATTTCGCCCGGCAATTTAATTATTTTCTTTATTTTTTAGGTTGCCAGAGCATTATTACTATACTATTAATCTAATACAAGTAACATATTGTTTTTCAATTAAGGTAATTAAATATTTTAAAAGGAGGTGAGATAGCGGTTTGGTTTATTTTTTATTTCTTTATTCTTCGTCTACTACTTCGTATTCAGCATCAACTGTGTTTTCAGGTTTTTTATTTTCACTAGCTTGGTTATTTGTACCAACATTGAAACCTGCACCACTAGGAGGAACTCCTCCAATATTACTGTCTACTCCTCCAGGTGGAACTCCTGTGTTTTGATATATCTTTTGACTAATTTCGAAGAAAGCCTTTTGAAGCTCGTCCATTGAGTGCTTGATTTTATTTACATCCTCACTTTTAATTGCTTGTTCTAGCTCTGTTATTTTAGACTCTATTTTCTTCTTGTCTTCTTTTGTTACTTTGTCCCCTAATTCTTCTAAGCTTTTCTTAGT
>JAMOVR010000258.1 GCA_027061945.1 Candidatus Heimdallarchaeota archaeon | reverse complement strand
AAATAAGAGAGTTTAGAAAAAATAAAAAATTAAAAGGATTAAATCTTAAAATGTTAATTGAAATGGGTAGAGATTAATGAAGTATGCAGTTGTAATAGATAATTCAGTTGTAATGTCATGGTGTTTTGAGGATGAGTCCAATCAATATACAGATAATGTTTTAGAATCTTTAAAATATGTACGTGCCATTGTCCCAATAATTTGGCCACTTGAAGTAGGTAATGTGTTAGTTGTTGCTGAAAGAAAAGGTCGATTAAGATATATAGACTGCATTCAATTTTGGGAATTGCTTTCAGAATTACCTATTGATGTGGAAGACCAAACATCAGAAAAAGTCATGATGAATGTTTATACATTAGCTCGTGAGGCTCAATTATCCACACATGATGCTTCTTATTTGGAATTAGCTATTAGAAAAAATTTACCTTTAGCTACCTTGGATAAGGCATTATTAAAAGCAGCAAGAAAATTTGATATTGAAATTTATAATAAAGCTTAACAAATCGCTACCTTTAGGCGAGAGCTATTAAATAGCATTTTTCCATGTTAAAGGTACAATAAATCCCAGTAAAGGACCTTAAAAATCCCCACCTAGATATGTTAACTCCAACCAGAAGAAAGGTTGGAGGTAAAGAGATGTTGGGGTAGAAATGTATTATACAGTAAAGACATTATTAGGGCAGGGGAAGAACATTTCACAGATTGCTAAGCAGTTAGGCATTGAAAGGAAGACAGTAAGGAAGATAAGGGACAAAGTTAAAGATAGTGAAGTATGTCCTGCCCCTTATTAGATTATTAAAATTCTTGTAACCTAAGAGGCGACTTCTATCCTCTCACAGGGAAATATCAAAAATTAGAACTCTAAACAAAGAGGTATTATGGAAATGACTAGACTATCTATTAGCAAAAAACTGAAAGATTTGTTCCCTCGTTTGATTCTAGGTGTTGTCTATGCCAATGTAACCGTTGAGAAAAGCTCAAAAGAATTATGGGATTTGATTAATAAAGAGTCACAAAAAATAATTTCAGAGTTTACATTGGATAAACTGCCAAGTACAAGTGGAATATTCGAACTTCGAGAGGCATATAAAAAATTGGGTAAATCTCCATCGAGATACAGGGGGTCTGCTGAGGCACTTATTCGAAGATTACTTCAAGGTAAAGAACTTTATCGTGTTAATAATATAGTTGATATTAATAATCTAGTTTCAATTTGTAGTAGATTTCCCGTTGGTTCATATGATATTGAATCTATAAGTTTCCCAGTCCAATTCAGAATTGGGAAAAAAGGTGAAAAGTATAAGGGTATAGGGAAGCAAGTTATTAATGTAGCATCACTACCTGTTTTTTGTGATACCGACGGTCCTTATGGAAGTCCAACAAGTGACTCAGAAAAAGCTATGATAAAAATAAATACCAAATCTATAATGATGGTTATAATATCATTTTCTGGTGAATCCAAGATAAATGAGTATCTAAGTTTTGCAGAAAATTTGTTAGTGAAATATGCTCATGGCAAAGAAATTTCTAAATTGATAGTAAGATGAAATGGAGGTGACTTCGTATAATAAGTGCATAACCTCCTTTGGGATTTGGTTGTGGGGTTTTAGTCTAATGTCAAAAGCAAGAATTAGATGTACATTCCGCAATCAGTCACCATACTTTTGTGGAGGTTAACCATGTGCTATAGTCACTCCCCGTGACAGGATAGAAATCGCTTC
>JAMOVR010000257.1 GCA_027061945.1 Candidatus Heimdallarchaeota archaeon | reverse complement strand
CAATTCTTCTTTAATGTCAGTAATGATTCCCATTCCGACATCTTCGTCAGCTTTAATAGAAGTAAGCATTAAGGGTTTTTCTTCTTCCCGTTTGGCCTCTTTCTCTTTTAAAACATAGGGGCCAACTTCTTCTACACTGGCAAATGCATCATTGAGTTGGATACGTGGAGCTTTACCATACTTTCCTTGATACTTGGGAATGGGTGTTCCTACATAGATATAGGAAACCAATCCTTTTTTCTCAATTTTTTTTACCTGATCAGCAGAAGGTAGGCGAACGAGAACTTTTTTCTCTCCACTTTCACGCATTACAGTAGCCACCATAAAGAAGAATAATAACATAAATACAATATCAGGCAAGGATGCAGTTGATATTGCCGGCGTTCCACCGCCTTTTTTCTTAGAAAATTTACCCATAATTTATCTTTTTGGTGTTGATTCAGCAATTTTTTGAGGATATGTGTCTTTTACAACCTTTTGTTCCTCTTCTGTTAATTTATCGAAAGGTTTCCCGTATTTTTGGCGGGCATACCTGTTTCGTATATCATTATAAGCAGCAATCAGTTCGTTGTAAACAGAAATATACTTTTTATAAGTTGTTTCTCGTCCGTGTTTGATACTGATAACAGCTTTTTGCGGATTGTCAGAAGATTCCGGATTTTTCCCGTTATTGGTAATGAAATCAATGGCAATCTTTTTGACATCCTTTACATCAGCCGGTTCTTCTTCAATCAACATTTGGTCTTGATTGTTGATAACAATCTCCAAAACATTTTTCTTTTTGATAACCGGTGGCTTTTCAGTTTTTTCAGTTTCCGGTGGTGGTAATTTCCTTCGGATACCATAATTACTTTCCATTGTAGTGGTAACCAAGAAGAAAATTAACAGCAAGAAAGCGATATCCGCCATCGAACCTGCATTTATTTCTTGTAATTCTCTTTTAGCCATGAATTTTGTTTTTTGTATTAATAAACTCCTATTCTACTTCGTCAGTAGTATCTTCCACTTCTTCTATTTCTTCAACTGAAGAAGCATTACTACTACTACCACTACCTAATAGTGATAAAACAGGAGATAAAAACATTAATAAGATAGCTGCTGCAGCTAAAATATAAAATGTATAAAGGCCTGTATCTACCCAGTTTGATGTAGTAGCATCTACATGAATATTAGGGTAATAATCAACAGCTTGATTTGAGGCTAATGCATATTTGGCAATCAAAACAACCAAGGCAAATAACCCAACAAAAATTAAGGTTTGCATGAGTTTTTTCGGATTTGAAAGGATATCTTTTAGCCAAACTAGCAAAGTACCAATTAAAGCAATAACTAAGATTATATAGGTAAATCTTAACATTGCATCAATAGAACCGCCTGCTTCTTCTGTATTCTTCATAATAGAGATGTAAAAATATGCTGCAATAACAGCTATTACGCCCACTATGATTTTTTGTAATAAACTTAATGTTTTACTTTCCATCTTGTACGGTTGTTTAATTGGTTATTATTTTTTTGAATATTTCACCAACATATCTACTAGTGAGATAGAAGCGTCTTCCATTTTATTAACAATGCTATCAATTTTAGCAATGATGAAATTATAAAATATTTGAAGGATAATGGCCACAATCAAACCGAATACAGTTGTTAATAAGGCGATTTTAATACCACCCGCAACTAAAGAAGGTTGCATATCACCGGCAGCTTCAATTTTATCAAAAGCT
>JAMOVR010000256.1 GCA_027061945.1 Candidatus Heimdallarchaeota archaeon | reverse complement strand
CTCAGGTACACGAAGAAATTATAGTGTGCGGCTTCTATGGCTTGATCTTGCGATGCAAATCTTGCGGAGAAGATCTCTTCTGGCAACCAAAAGGACATTTTTATCGGGTTCCTACACTTAAATTTTGTTGACAATTGATATATTTTTAGTACTTAACTATTAAACTGCTCGTTGAATAAATTAAAGATTTAGCCAAATATTGAGGAGGAATGGCATGTTATTTGAAATAAAAAACCAAAAATTAAGACGGGTAAATTCTGATTGGAATCCTTATGAATTAGAAATCGAAAAATATATAATAGAAACTGACCAGGAAGGCAATGAATTTTTATCAAGATATGTTTTTGGGGAAGATCTGCTATTAATTAGCAATCAAGTAAAAACAGGTCTCAAAAAAAGAGTTGACATATTAGCCTTGGACAGATTTGGAAATGGTGTAATAGTGGAGCTTAAAAGAGATAGAGCCTTGGGAGCAGAAACACAAGTGTTGCAATATTTAGCGGAGCTATCAAAATTTAAGGGGACCAACTTTATAAAGCACTTTTCAAATATACCCAATCTGGAAGAAAAGATTAGGGGCTTCTTAGACAACAGCATGAATGTTGATGATATAAACAAAAACATGCGGATAATTCTGATTGCTAGACGTTTTGATAATGCCCTTTTGGCTATGGGAGAATGGCTTTCTAATAGAAACATCCCTTTTAAATGTATTTCCTATTCTCCGGTAGAACTAGAAAATCGCCGATTTATTTCTTTTTCTGTGGTTTTTGATCGAGCACCTGAAACAATATCTATTTATCCTTTAACTTTTAATTTTATAGCCAGAGATCCTGGAATATTTTGGCACAATATAGCCTACGAGGACAATGATTGGTGGAAATTTCTTGTTAGAAGAGGACAAATTCCAGCTTGCTTTGAAAATAGTCCAGGCGATGAAGGAGAAAGAATATTAAAGAGTTATATAAAAGGCGATAAAATCGTTGCTTATGCAAGCGGATACGGAGCAATAGGCTGGGGACTTATTGAAGATCCAAATTCATATAGGCTTCTTAAACCCGGAGACAAAGACGATAAACTTGATGGAGAATGTTTACATAGGCTAAACATAAAATGGATGGCTACAGCAAACACTCTGGACGAAGGTATAAGCGCAAGAGACGTCAGAGAAAAGTTCGGCATATTTCATCCCCTAAGGACTTCGGTTGCCATAGACAGAACCAAAGGAGAGAAATTAATAGAAGCTCTTAATAAAAGGTTTTGCAAGGGCTGAAATTGTCACAATTAGTTTCATTTTAATTTTATACCCAACAAAACGGTCCGTAGAGCTGCAAGCCTAAGCTGCTTTGTTTTGCTCGTAATGACTTTCAACGGGACATCATCTATTTATGTTCCAACAAAGACACCTTTCACAGTTTAATTAAAATGATGAACAAAAAACCCCGAACAAAACCTTTTCAGTTCCAAAGAATGCCGGTATCTCTTCCAAAGAAATGGGAAACCATTTTGCTGAGAACCAAAAATTATGATTCACGGCCCTCCGGATGGAGGGCCGTGGCTTTTATTTAGTTTTGAGGTGCAAAAGCAGCCATATCAGCTATTTGGACATCCTGTATTTCCACGTAGATATTACCTTCCGAAGTGGGAGTAACTTTGTACTGAACGACCATAACACTTTTGCCTTTCCCAGATACATCGGCTTCGCACACGTGTACCTTGCCGCTTGTT
>JAMOVR010000255.1 GCA_027061945.1 Candidatus Heimdallarchaeota archaeon | reverse complement strand
TTTATTCCTTTAGAACATAACATTTCTATTTCACATCCTATAAAAAACCCTGGAGAAAATATAGTTCCAAGAAAAAGGGTACAAAGAGAGTTTTCTAATCAGTTACTTGAAAATAGTATTGCAATTGATGCTGGTTATCTTGGGCCTGAAGGTTTTACAGAAAAAGATGGGATAGTATCTCTTTCTGGTGTTTTATTTAGGAAAAATGTTGGCATTAAAAGATTTAGGCAGTCATTCCTTTTGAAACCTGGTTTTAGATCTGAACATCTTTTTGTTATGGGAGCATTTGAATTAGATTTTGCAAGATTATTGATGTTCTGGGCAAAAGAAGGTGAAATAGTAGAATCCAACGTACTTAATTGGCAAGAATATGGTATTGAAACAAAAAAGATGTTAAATAATTATTTTTTGGATTTAAAAGAAAAAGAAAACTTAATTATTACTTTAGACCGTCCAATTTTTCCTTATTACTTATATGGTTATGAAAGTATATCAAAAAATGTTTTAATCAAAGCATATAATGAGTTATTTCTTGCTTGGGAAAAAACAAATATTCCTGTTTATAGTGTTATTTCTGCATCTACCCAAAAAAGTATTTTAAAAGTTCTACTAGAAATAATTAATGGAGATAATCTTTCAGGTACCCAGATAATTATTGATTTTATCCATCAGTGGCTAAAAAGCAATATAGATAAAGCTTTATCAATACTTAATCATTCTTTAGAACATGTAAATATTGAAGAAGAAAGTTTTGTATTTCCTAAAGATCAAGAAACAATGACTTCTTTGTTATATGCTATTTTACATGAAAAATTGATGGATGGGACTCCTTATTTGAAAGATTTTGACGTAATAAAATATTCAAAATTAGGATATGGAGATCGAAGTACTGCTTGGACGCTAAATTCCTCAAAATTAAATGATCCAAAGTCTTTGTTTATAAAAGAATTAGCAGGGAACTCTTTGTTGTCATTTTTTTACGTTAGTTTTGGAGGGAATGATTATTCAAGAATAGAATTTTTAGGAGACACACCATGGCTTCCTTATATTCATTATCTTTATATGTGTTCTATAAATTCCATTAATTATCCTTTTCACTTAGATCTGGCCCATCGTGTTTCTGTTATGGACAAAAGCATAAAGAAAGGATATCTCTCTATTTTACACCGATTTACGGGAAGTGTCGCTGGTAGTAAGTTTAGAAGTAAAGTGGGAGGGGTTATCTATGCATGAAGTCAAACAACCAATTCATAGTACTGGTTTATATTTAGGAGAGATAAGAACAGCAATAGATTCTTCGTTTGTTAGGGGTATAATCGGAACTATTCAAGATGAAGAAGAAGAACTCCTTTTAAATGAACTCCCTGCATTTGCAGTAGGCCCAGTTCAAAGAGATGGGACTGTCGACCTTTATCTTTGTTTGTACAGCTCACAAAAAGCAATTATTGAAACATATTGGTCTGATGAAGAATGGGACATAAATGAGATAGAAGCTTTAACAACAGAAGCATTCTTTATTGGTCTTAGAATTGCAACAATAAAAAATCACGGGTCTTTTGGAATAACTTTTGATCCACCGAAATTAAAACACCGAATAAATTATTCTCTGTATGAAGCAGATCCATTGATTATAGATGATTTCTTAAAACAAAATCCTTCTTATTCATGGTTATATAGACTAAATGAACATGATGAAACTCTCCTCCACAAAGTAGGCCAAGGTTTAGCAAGGTATTTGTCTAAGTTCCAAAACTTTGATTTCGGATCTTTCCTAACTGTTTTGATAGACGGACTACTACTACTTAGACTAGGAGAAGGACATTTTGCGTATATATTAGAGGAGATATATAGTGCTGCTAATGAAGAAACACCATTAGGTCACGTAATCAATACAGATGGTCGAAAAGTAGAAATTATATCTACAAATACTGTTGATTTAGACGAAACACCTGTTTTAGTTGCAGAAGACAAAATGTCTCAGAGAAAAGTATTAATTCAAGCAACAAAAGGACGTTCATTAAAAACAAATGGTTACAAAATTGCAGCTGCTACATTTAAAGGAGAAAAAACTTCTACTAGCTCTGGCTTAAGAATCGGCTCTCCAGTACGTGTTCCCACAGAAAATGATCTTCGAGATGCAATTAAACCAGAAATCATAGGTACTGCAGTTGCAATTCCTATTGCACCTCTAAAAGGTGTAAATATCGAGCGAAAAGATTTCTATTTTGAAATAATAGTTGAACCAGGAGTAACTAGCTTAAATGCAGCTATAATTGGGCCTACGAGAAGCGGTAAAACAAATGTTGTTAAAACATTTCTAGTTCAACTAGCTAGACATAATATCATGATAGAAAAACAAGGGTTATCTTTTAATAAGTTTGGAGCAATTTTCTTAGATAAGCAAGGAGAATTTAGCTCTCAGATAAATGTAATACATGATGTTTCACCACTTCTTCAAAGCGAATTTATGTTATTAGATCCAACTGTAGGGATGTACGCAAGAATAAGGCTACAAGACGTACACCTATCAGTTCTATTAGAAAAAGAAGACTGGGGAAAATACGGCAAAATTCTGTCTAAATTAATACAGTGGCTATGTAAAGAAAAAGGATTTAAGCCGGCGACAAAAAGAAATGGGAAAGAAAGGAACGCTAGAGAAAAATATGAATATTTAACACCTAAGATAGTTGAATTCCTATTAGATCTTAGTGGAAAAAACATTAAAGAATTTCAAAATTGGAGCGAAAAAGCATATCAAATACAACAAGTACAAGCGGCTTTAAGAAGACTACAAATATTTACCGACGACCGGTTCATTAATCTTTTTCAAATTAGTTATGTAGATGGAAAATACGAAGAGATCCATGAACAAAATACATTAGAGGATTTCTTGATTAATGCACAAAGAAATGGTTTTATCCTGATACTTGACTTATCTAATTTGGATCCTGTTGGTATTCAGAGCCGTGAAGCAAAATTTTTAACTAATTATTGTCTCAATGTGCTCCATAAAGCAAGAAAAAGATTATTCACAAGATTAGGTGAGAAAGAATTTCGCAGAAATGTTCCTATATTTTATATTATCGATGAAGAAGCGACCTCTGAGCTAACTGCACCTAATGTTGACTATAATATGTGGATAGAAAGTGTAACTGGAGCTAGTAAATTATTATTAGGAAATATTTTTGTTTTTCAATCTACTCTTGGAATAAAACCACTACTACTTTCTCAGTTATCAGGTTTCTCAATAATTTTTCCAATCCCACAACAAAAAGACCGGGAAAACGTAATGGCAGGTGCCGCAATAAATGACATTGGTCTATATGAAGAATATTTATCTGAAAGTAAAGTAGGAACGGCACTAGCTGCTTCAGAAGCATACGGAAGACGAGGATTTATAATTAAGACAAAGAGATTTGAATATTTCTTAGAAGAAGCAGCATTAGGATATTTTCCGACACCACGCGTTATTATTGGATATGAAAATAATGTACAAAGTAATCTATTAGAAGGTGAAAAATAATGGGATACAAAAATTTCCATTACATTATCCTAACGATCTCAGTTTTCCTATATCTTCAAACACCAAAAATAATAAAATCATTCATGAACAATTATTTAGTCAATACAAGGAGTTTTATGAATTATTTGAATATGAACCTATAATTAAGAATGTTGCGATAAAGATGGTTTCGGGCTATCCGATTCCACACCTCATTGTGTCTAATTCTGAAAACTTGGAATATATGATTCCTCTTTTTGGACTAATTTATTTGGCTTTAAATGAAAGAACCTGTGTTTATTGTGGTTCTAAAATAACTCTAAATAGATACGAACCAATATGTGAAGAGTGTTCCACAATTGAAAGAAATTATGGGCAACTCTGTAGATTTGATGGCCCTGGATCTCCTTTTGGAGTAATATGCGATCCTGAGAACCCGCCTTGTGTACGTTTTAAAGGACCAAAGGGTTGTTTCAATAAGCACTATGTATACATCGCATGTTTAGGATCAAAAATAAAAGTAGGTATTAGTTCTGAAAAACGAAACAATGGAATTTATACTAGGTTACTTGAGCAGGGAATTAGAAAGGCAATTGTTATTAGATCTTTCAAAAATTTACACGAAGCAATGAAAGCAGAAAATATTGTAAGTAACGAATTATCAATTTCTAAAAGAATCACTATGGTTGAGAAATCAATACAAATTACAGAAGAAGATGTTCCAATACATCAGCCTACACACTGGATAAATAAGGAAATCCATAAGATTTTCCCTGATAAAAAGATTATTTCCCTTAATTTATTTGAAAGGCCTTCATTTATCAAAAATAAAAAAATTATTGTACAAGAAATAGTGCCACCAGTATTAGATGCAGAAATCGTTTATTCTTTAGGGAAATTATTAATTTTAACAATACCACCTGTTAATGAAATTTATAATGAACAAGCGATGGTAATTTTAAACGCTGAAAAATTGGCAGGATACAAAATAGAAATACCCGAAATAATTTGATAGGAGAAAAAACACATGACAATTATTTTTATTTCTAAACATGGGACAAAAATAGGAAAACATCAACAACGAATTACTCTTTCAAATTATGTTGATGGAACATTCCAAGAAGAAATACCAACTACTAACTTAGAAGAAATAATTATTGAAGCTAATGTTTCAATATCTACTCAAGCAATAAAACTTTTAGCTAATCAAGGAGTCCCTGTACTTTTTCTTGAAAGAAATAGTCCTGTAGCAATTCTTCACCCGGAAATTGCGCATGGGACAGTAGAAGTACGAAGACAACAGTTATTGGCGTATTACGATAAAAGAGGTGTAGAATTTGCAAATCAGATAGTAAAAGCCGGTATAAAAAATAAGGTAATACTTATTAAGAAGACAACAAAAAGAAGGAACTTAAATCAAAAAGCAATAGAAAAAATAAACTTTTCAATTCAGAAAATAGAAAAACTCATTCAAAAACTTCCAGTAAAAGCAAGTCAAATCTCATTAGCTCGTGAGGTACTTTTTGGGATAGAGGGAGAAGCAGCTAAAAACTATTTCCAGGCGTTTAAAGAAATATTAGATCATGAATGGAAATTTGAGGGAAGAAATCGTAGGCCCCCCAAGGATCCAATTAATTCAATGCTTAGCTATGGATATGCAATATTATATTCTAAAATTTTTAGTGCTACCATAATTGCAGGATTAGAACCATTTGCAGGTTTCTTGCATACAGATAAAAGTGGAAAACCAAGTTTAGCTCTGGACTTAATAGAAGAATTCAGACAAGCAATTGTTGACAAAGTAATATTGAAGATCACAGGGAAAAAGCTTTTAACACCTGAAGATTTTGAAGTCACAAACAAAGGATGTTTATTATCTCAAAAAGCGAAAAAGACACTTGCAGAACAAATTTATAATGAATTAGAACGTAAAATATTGACCCCTAATGGAAAACTTTCTATAAAAGACGTTTTTGTGTTACAAGCTAGAAAGGCTGGCAAATTCTTTAGAAGACTAACAACGAGTTATCATCCCTATATAATTCAATAAGAGATGGAAATCATGGCAAAATCACAATACTTAGCAGCATATGACATAACAGACGATGACTTGAGAAAAGCAGTTGCAGATCTCTTAAAAAATAATGGACTGGAAAGAATCCAATATAGCGTTTTTTACGGTGAGCTAACACGAAATGAAGCTGAAGAAATAGGAATAAAATTTAAAGAAATTACTCTCAAACATACGGCACAATTAATTCTTCTCCCACTATGCGAAATGTGTGCTAAAAAACAATTAATAATTAATAATGAAGGAAATTGCCCCCATAACGAAAAAAAGAAAGAGAAGATGGAGAAAATTACTCCAACAGAACCAGAGAAAGAAAAAAAGCATAAAAAAGAAACTGATAAAAAAGACAGAAATGAAGGGAAAAAAAATAAAGAACAAGTCAAAAAAGAAGAGATAAATAAAAATAATAAACGCCGAAAAAACCCTATTTCTACACCTTTAGATGAATTAAAAGAAAAAAAGCAACAAAAAATAATTTTTTACTACTAATTAAGGAGGAGATAAATTGCCCCAACTTCAATCAAAACAAGAGAAAATTCTTACAAAACAATATCCACTAACAGCTAGAGATGTTAATGATTATGCTTATTGCCCAAGAATCCCTTATTGGTTAAAAGTGAGAAAAATTCGGC
Source organism: Candidatus Heimdallarchaeota archaeon (assembly GCA_027061945.1). Taxonomy (GTDB): domain Archaea; phylum Asgardarchaeota; class Heimdallarchaeia; order Heimdallarchaeales; family JAJRWK01; genus JAJRWK01. Next base: position 618 of record JAMOVR010000255.1, on the reverse strand, counting down.
AACCTAAGTCAATTAAAATGCGTTATGGAGAACAATATCATGCAAAATATCTTAGAAGAGCTAAACCATCTTCAGAGACATTAGTAAATATATATATGAAACATAAAATGTTAAACATTTCTACAATTATTGACTTAATTGAACTTAATGAAAACAACCTAATTTATTTACATGAAGTTAAATTTACAAAATTACCCCCAAAAATACCAATTAATCATTATCTACAACTAATAGCTCAATCTGTTGTTATTGAAAATAATTTCGAAGGAAAAAAAGTTTCTAAAGCGTTTATAACATATCCTTCTAATAATTATATCGAGATACCATTGCCAATTTCAAAAGAAAAAATAATAAGGCCAATCCTGAAAAGTATTCGTGAGATTATCCATCTTGAAATTTTGTATCCACCAACGTCTAATTATAATAAATGCTTAGATTGCGAATTTTACAAATATTGTAGACGAGCCTAAGGAGAACTGACCTGATCTTAAATTTTTTTAAACCTTGAATTTTCCAATTTTTGCCCTTTGTTTTTTGGGTTGTTAAGTGTTCTAAGTGGTTTTTGACAATGTTTATAAATGAGCTTGCAAACCCTAGATTGTACCCTAAACCGATTCT
>JAMOVR010000254.1 GCA_027061945.1 Candidatus Heimdallarchaeota archaeon | reverse complement strand
CAAACGGCGTGAACCTCCGGATATCAAGGGTTCGGGATACGTAGTCGAATCGCTAGAGGCAGCTCTGTGGAGCTTCTATAAAAGCGATTCATTCCGGGATGGATGCCTTAAGGCGGTCAATTTAGGGGATGATGCCGATACAACAGGTGCAGTATATGGCCAATTGGCAGGGGCATATTATGGAATGCAAGGCATACCCAAAAATTGGTTGAAAAAACTGGCCCACCGTGAATTGATTCAAGAATTTGCTGAAAAGATATACGACTTGAGCAAACAAGTTTTTTAAACAACAGTCTGTTTTTTTCTTTTAGCCGTACTTTCACCGCCGTTGCGTGGGCATTGAGGCCTCTAGTTCTGCCGGGCGGATCACCGCCGAGAAAGGCCCTCATTGCGGAATGAAGATGTCGGAAAGCTAGCCATCCTGAGGCGACCAAACGTCGGCAAAAGCTCTCTGGTAAATCGCCTCCCCGGGCGGGAGCTTTATTTCGAATCCTGGGCCACGCCTCTTCCTTCTTTTATGGAGAAAACTAATCGGGGCATGGCTTTAGTCTTCTCTAGTATCTCCAGTCATTCGATCTCTATTTTCGGATATAGTATTCAGAAAATATTCGCAAAATTATTACTGGTAACATGAAACAGATTACAAGTGTTGAGAGTTTGAACAGATTACAAGTGTTGAGAGTTTGCGAGCGAAGCAATCCCGGATCTCTGACAGATCGCCACCGGGCCTTATGGCACCTCGCGATGACAAGATATGGCTTTGCAATGACTTTTTGTCGTGTAAAAAGCGCTCCCATTAATAAGTGCCCGATCCACCTTTTTAACTTGCCAAGTCTCGTGTTTTTTGAGATAATTAGAAGAAATTACCTTTCTGCGCGGGGGCAAGCTTTACGCGGAGGTAAGTTCATGTTCCTGCAGGAGTTGCATCATCCAGCTTACCACGAAGGGAATAATTTTTTTCTCACTTTTTAAGAAAGGTCAAAGAAGATGTGGAACAACAAACTTAAATAAAAATTATAAAATTGTAGAGAGTCAGATAACAATGGTGTATTTCATCGCTATTCTGATGGCGCTTCATGGCGGCAGGAGAGTTTAGTCTGATAGGTAAAACAGTTGGGAATAAGAAAAAATGGAGAATATTAGATTAGTTAAAAAAGAAGTGGATTTACCTGAATTGCCAAGTCGTACTATACCTTTAATTGAAACACTAACAGAAGCGTTAGGTATTCCTCGCGAAGTTCTAGCTTCTCCAGAAGAAATATACTATGCATGGAAAGATTTGCCACGCGAATTAGCTGCTATCCCTCCAAATTTAAGGAATGAACTTATAGCTCGAATGTGTATTGCTATAAGTACTGGCTTATTCGATGGTGCAATAAATTATATTTGGAATGCAACTATTCTCCATTTAAGACAAAGAGTTCGAGATTTTGGGTTACCAGTAGTTGCACAAATTTTACAGAAACGATTTGAAGAAAAAGATTTGATTGAATTACAAGATAGCGAATTGTTAGATTTATGTTTAAAACTAAATCTTATTACAGAAGATGGCTACTTTTTTTTAAATCAATGTAGAGATACAAGAAATAATTTTTCGGCAGCACATCCCACAATAGGAAAAATAAACGACAGAGAATTTATCACTTTTTTAAATCGTTGTGTCAGATATGCTCTTTCAGATGAAGTGTCTCCACGAGGAGTTAATATTACTGACTTCATAGAAGCTCTAAAAGGA
>JAMOVR010000253.1 GCA_027061945.1 Candidatus Heimdallarchaeota archaeon | reverse complement strand
ATAACATAATACATCAAAAACAATATGAAAATTGAGAAAACTAGTAAACTACTCCTCCTAGTTATTGGAACTTTTTTAGTATATCTCCTTTTTTCACGAGGACTATTACGTTTTCTAATCATTCAGTAAATTGGAAACACAAGTATCTAATGAAGATTATTTTTTAGCATATTTTTCCCATACTCTTCGGATTCTGTCTGCTACTGGACCGCTTCCCTCCACTCCGTTTTCAGTCACTCTAAATCTATCTAATACAAGAATTACACCCGTGTCTTCATAAACCTTAAGATTTTCGGGTTTAAATATCCCTGCTAACTCTTGGGCTAAACCCTGGATATCAAATGGTTCTTCTGCTAATGTCATTTCAATTATATGTCGTCCTGAGATTAATACTCTGTGAAGCTTTTCTTTTCCATTTTGAGCCTCCGCCAAGATAATAGTAAATTCGGGGCCTATCCCCTTTAAGATTCCAGTATATTGTTTGTCATTATCTAAATCTACTTTCACTCTCTTTCCAACAAAAATATTTAATTCTTGATTAAATAGACGTTGAGTTGTGGCTGACATGTTTTTTTTCTCCTTTTTTTATTGTTTTTAAATAATTCATTCTTTTTGTTCTTTTTGAATGACTGATCCCTACAAATCCTATACTCGAAAAAAAACTAATTAATGTATCTAATGTATCTAATAAGTCTTAGCCAATTTTTTACTAAGCCGATTTCATTAAGAAAAAAAACTTCTAAGTTATTATAAGAAATTTTTTCCCCTAATCTAGCGTGAACTATCCTTGTTTTCGCAAGGGGTAGTCTACCCATAATATTTTGAATTATAATAATAATATCTTTTATCAGAATGAGAGGCCTCTATGTCGGTAGATTTCAGCCCATTCATAATGGACATCTTCATTGTATAAAATATGCATTAACTAAGGTCGAAGAGCTAATAGTTGTTATTGCTGCTTCTCAATATAGTCATACCATTAAAAATCCATTTACTGCTGGTGAACGATATGAAATGATTTTTGGTTCTATTAAAGAAGCAATGTTACCCATAGATAAGATCCATTTAATTCCTGCATTTGATATTAATGATAACTCTCTATGGCCTTATCATCTAAAAAGATTAGTTCCTTCTTTTGAAGTTGCTTTTAGTAATAATTCTTTTACCACGATGTTGTTTGAAATGGCCGGAGTTAAAGTAGAACATATTCCGTTATTAGAAAGAGAACAATATAATGCAACAAAAATAAGGGAAAAAATCATTACTGATGAGCCACTTGACAAACTAGTACCAAAATATGTTATATCTTTTCTAAAACGCATAAACGCAAAAGAAAGAATAATGAACGCCATTAATAGCTTAGACGATCCTAGAAAGAGATAGAAATTATTTATTTTTTCCTTATCCTTTTAAGGGGACCACCACAAACAGGACATTCTATTTCATTAATATTTTCAAAAACTCTACTACAATATTCGCATTGTAAAGCCCATTTTTTGACTTTTTTTATCCCTTTAAACATGGCCGTAATGAATGGGATGTTTTCATTCATGGCAAAATTTTGCATCCAATAATCATCAGATACTAAAAACAATCGTCTGCATTTATTCTCTTTTTTAAGCTCGACAAGTAATGCTAAAATACTTATATCTATTTTTGAGATCCGATTAAGAATCCCTAATTTTCTGCATTTATTGGTAGCATAATTGAAAGATTCTTTAGATGGAAAAGTAATTAT
>JAMOVR010000252.1 GCA_027061945.1 Candidatus Heimdallarchaeota archaeon | reverse complement strand
GAGATAGATCTTTTTCTTTTAACCCCATCTCTTTTTGAAGTTTTTTAGTACAACAAATAAAATTCATATATGCCTATATTCATATGAGAATTATTGTTTATTGCCGAATTGATTTCCAAATTTGTCAACACAAATCTCTCCAACAGTAAACCGATTGACTATATCAGATTTCTTGAATAAACAACAGCATATCATGTGGCTATTCATTTAATATTTTTTCATATTCTTCTTTCGCATCCTTATCAACAATGATGCATGTGGATTGGCTCCAGTGAGCATTAGTACCCTGCTTTTTAATACCAGAAACCCAATATTCCTCTCCCGTTTGCTCATCAAAGTGATTTCCAGCTACACCCCCACCTTTGATGCGCTTAAGCACTCTACCACGGTAATAAACACTATATCCTGACTTTGAGAACTTAACCCAGCCTATTCTTGCATCGGCACCATCGATATCACCATCTTTGTTTTCGATGTACATCAACCGACATTTCTTTCCTTTGGTTAATTGATTATTTTTCATCACATATAACGACCGCATTCAGGGGCTGGCGGATTTACAGCAACCAGCCTCGCCAAACCACTGACACCTATTTGAAAGACAGAATTTCAAAAACCCGCACGGGTAGCCAGTCCCTTGAAATGCATTGTTAGCCCAGTTTTTTATTATAACAATTGGATATCAGGTAGATTTTTATAAAGTCCCTCTACGCTTTTATGACTTTGCAATGTCTTCACAACTACCGGCAAGGGATCGCACCATATTTCAGGTAAATCTCTTTCAAATTTTTCTGTGACTGAAAAAGCAAGTTTTTCTATTGGTGGTTTGAATTGGGCATTTACCCCTTCTTTATTTCCTCTTGCGTCTATTCTATACCATCCGTATTCTTTCAAATATACGGCATTTAAACCATGGAGACTGTATGGATACCCTTTACCCTCAACGCTCAACCGCTGATAACAAAAACCTGTTGGAATATTTTGCGCTCGCAACAAGGCTGCAAGGAGATGACTTTTAGCATAACAAAAACCTGTTTTATTTTTGAGAACTTCTGTTGCAGTACACGTGACAACCTTTGTTTTGTAATCCCAACTGTGAAGTATCTCGTCTCTCACAAACTCGAATGCTTTTTTGATGTATTCATGCTCTGTCGTGCAAGATGCAATTATATTATCAGAACATTCGGTTATTGCTGCTTCCTGCCAGTTTATGATAGCAGTATTTTGTAAATAATTTTGTTTCTCTCTTTCGGTGAATATATCTTGCGCTATACCAGATTTTGGCATGTGTTTTTTATGACTTTGGGTTGGGAAAAATGAAATTTTTCCACTTGCAATATCTTCAAGCGTTGCATCAAAACATTCTCTGACTAACTTTATAAGCTCAACGACCTCCTCCGGGGCTTTTGCCTGTATTGCGATATTGTTAATGAGCAGAAGAACATTTCCCATATGTTTAAGATTATTGACAGATTCCCAACTCATTGCTTCATCGATTTGGAATATAAGTCTGTCTGAATCTTTGAATGGATGTGATTCAACAACCGTGTCACGGAGATTTTGCCAAGCTCCTTGAAGATCAGATAATGCTGTTTTATGGAATTGATATTCTTCCTGATAAAATGACATCTCTTGTTTTTATATCGATTTTATTGGGGCTAACGACTGTGATAAGGAGCGCCCATGACAGAAGCGTAGGGGCGTCCCGTCAAAACAACTTTTCAATGAAATTCTGAAGTCGCAC
>JAMOVR010000251.1 GCA_027061945.1 Candidatus Heimdallarchaeota archaeon | reverse complement strand
TGGGATGTGGGAATATCAACTCCAAACAATAATTGAGCACTATTTTATAATGAATGGTGCTAAAAGAGCAGGTTATCCAACTATTGTGGGTTCAGGAGAAAATGCAACAATTCTTCACTATACTGAAAATAATCATCAAATAAAAGATGGCGACTTAGTACTTATTGACGCAGGGGCAGAGTACATGTATTATAATTCAGACATAACGAGGACATTCCCTGCTAATGGAGAGTTTTCTAATCCTCAAAAAGAACTATATGAATTAGTATATAAGGCCCAACAAGAAGCATTTAAAGAAGTAAAACCTGGTTCATCTCTAATTTCGGTTCATAATGTAGCAACAAAAGTTTTGGTTGAAGGAATGATTGAATTGGGACTATTAGAAGGAACTGTCCATGAAAACATAGACAACGAAACATACAAGGAATACTATATGCATGGTACTGGACATTGGTTAGGAATAGATGTACATGATGCTGGCAGGAGAAAATATCCTGATGGCTCACCAGTCCCATTAGAACCAGGAATGATTTTTACTGTAGAACCAGGAATATATGTTTCTCCTGATTCAGATGCTCCTGAAAAATACAAAGGAATTGGAATAAGAATAGAAGACGATGTATTGGTTACTAAAGATGGGCTAGAAATACTTACTACAAAAGTACCCAGCAAACTAGAAAAAATCGAAGAACTCATACAGAAAAAGTAAATTGACCCAGTTTTAATGATTGTATTTACAGACTTTTTTTAAATCTCAGACAAAATTTAATATTATCCTTTCTAACTTCATGTTGTATGATCTCAATTCATCGTAGTTTGGTCATCACCTTCACCTTAGTTTTAATGCTCTCTACAGTAGTTACAGTAAGCCAAGGCTATTCTCAAACGATACCCATTTATTCTGCAAGTGAAGATACTCCTGTATATCAACCATCTATTATTCAGAACTGGGAAACAAGTAGAGTAAGAGATATTTTTGTTATACCTGATCAGGATTTATACTTTATAGCAACGTCTGCAGATGGGATCATGCTCCTAAGAAAAACAACAGAAAATACTTTTGAAAAAGTACCAGATGATAGTTTATATTGGAGTCAATTCCAGATTAACACGTTATATGGTGTAGCTGCTACTGCAGTTACTTCCCCAACAGGAGAAATCTCAGGATACTTGTTTCTTGCTGCAGGCGCTCAAGGGCTAATCGCGTTCAACTATTCAATAAGCAATCGGTATGGTTTACTTATGTCTAAAATGTGGACATATCGTCAAGAAGCATCAATAACACAACAAGTCCTTCTTGGAGACGGAATAATGAAAAACAAGCTTATTGTTACAGAAGGCCCTCAGGGCCTCTCAATACTAGACATTTCAGACCCAACAATATTAAAAGTCTCTTACACAATACCAATAACCCAATTTTTCGGAAAAATCACTTACCGCTCGTTTATTAGTAATGACCTCCTATTTGTATCAAACGGTGAAGAAGGCCTTGTTGAATTTAAAGTGACTCCTACTAGTTATTTGAGATATGCAATATATAAGACAGAAGGTATTCAAGGTCTAACTATCTCTTCAAGATACGTGCCTGAAATAGATGCCGTAATTACTTCTGAAGGAGAGTTTGGCGCTCTTATCTATCAAGAAAAAGGATCCGAGCTACTTCCAACACCGGATGCAGAAGCTGGCTATGTGACTGATGGATATCTGATATCGCTATCAGTTGCATCTTCAGAATCTGGGGAAGCAACCCTTATTTTGTCAAAAACCTATGCGGGTTGGGAAGAAATCAAAATAACTCAGAAAAATGATGGGACCTATACCATCTCACCTATTAAAAAAGTAGAAGACATTTCTGCATCATTGGTGTTGAAAATTACGGATAACCCTGAAAAATATTTAGTTGGTGGATGGGATGGAAATATCTCATACGTCTCCTTACATGAACAAACAAACACTGGAAATCAGGCGTTTCTTGACATCCCGATTTATTATTATATGTTCTTAGTTTTCGTGATTATGCCAGTAATTAGAAAACTAAGAAAATAAAATAGATCTTTTCCTTTTCTTTATTAATTCCCTTTTTTTTACTTTTTTATGGTCTTTTCAATATTTGAGCTACTTCTCGATTTCGTATGTGGTTTCTTCGATCATGCTTTCACAGTGTGGGGAATCTAACACGGAACCTTTTATCCCAGTAGTATACTCAACAAAAACATGTATGACATAAAGACAAAGAGTCTTGTTTTTCATTTCTGCCTTAATTCTTGGAAGGGGACTCTTCTCCAATAAAGAGATATGTCTAAATTTTTAATATTGATAAATTTACTAAAGCAAAAAATAAAATCCTTGATCTGTCTGTGTGGATAATGCCTTGAAAACAATAACCTCTCCTAAAACCCAGCAAAACTTGGCGAAAAGAATAATCAGGAAGGAGAAAGTCTAAGAGGTTACACAACTATTTACTTGATACTTATGTGAACTACCCCTTTCTTTTGCGAGGGGCTTCATGCTTCACAGAGGAGACTCTCTCCACAGGCGCTACGGGCCGTCCCAGCCCTGCAAGAAAAAAATATAAAAAAAACATATAATGTTTTCGGCTTTCATCCCCCACCTTGCGGAAGGGAGAGGATTTCCCGCAGAGAAAGTTAAAAAAGACGAAGCTGTAACAACTCATAACAACTGTGGAAATAAAAACCTAGAAAAAAAAAACATTTAAAACCATTTACTTGAGAAAATGCTGTTCTGAGGCGAATATTCTTAATAATGCAGGAATAATTTGCGAAAATAAAGGGTAATTTACAGATCTATAAATTAACAATTACCAACTAAAACATTAAATTTAGTTGATATGATCGTAGCTTAGAAATAAAATTACTTTACCGTATAAAAAAGAAATATATCGTAATAAATAATATTTGTAAAATACATTAATTCAAAACCAAACAAGCTATAGGCGAAGGGTTTCCAATGTCAGAAGAAAACAAAACGCATTTTGTAAGTTTATCCCTAGATCGACCATTACTACTTATTAACATGGTAAAACTACGAGCAAAGGGATATACGCACATTGAAGTTCCTCCAGGAAGTCGTGCTTATCTTATTGGTGTTACTTCAAAACCAATGAAAATAGAAGATGGAAGCTACAAGGTCCCACAAGACATAAAATTAATTGTAGCCTATTTAGACAATTTATTTAATATTACTCTTCAATTCTCAACACTTACTCAGGAAAAAGTCCGAGCTAAATTAGAAATGAAAGTATATGATCCTTCATTATTGGCTAGATGGTGGCTATCAAACGAAGATCATATCTATACTATTGAAATGGACTTATTTGATGTATTAGAATTAAGTACTATTCCTTTACTTTCAGGAAAAAGGGAAGCTGACAAATTTGCTATTATAGATTTCTTCCGCAATTTTGGTATTGGTATCCATGATATTATATGGATAGAAACAGAAACGGTTGCGCAAGATCCATTAGCTATTGTTAAATCTGCTGCTGAAAAAATCAAGGAAAAATTAATGGAAGTAGAACAGCCTTCTCCATTTGAAAGTAAAAAATTATTAGAAGTAGGGAATGAACAAGAAGACTTACTTCAGTCTATTCCTCCGCCACCTCCATTTAACCCGATAGAAGAAGAGACAATACCTTCTCCTCCAAGCCCAGAGAACAAAAAAGAAACGGAAAGTATTATTCCTGCTGAAAAAATAAAGAAAGTGCTTGAGGGTGATACAATTTCTTCTTCAGAGAAAATTGTCTCTGAAGAAAATGAATCTATTGAGCACATTAAAGAAATAGAAGAAGAGGAATTAATGCCCTCTGAATATACTGTTGAACAAATTTCAAACATTCCTGTGATCACAGAAAAAACAAAGGAAAAACCGATTCATAGGCATGTAGAAATAAATTATTATAAGATAATGCGGCTTGGAAAAACTTATCCTCTAAGAACAAAAATTTCCACATCAAAATTAGAAGAAAAAACAAAGAGACCGTTTTTTGTTGAAAAAGTCGAAGAGATCGTAGAATTTGAACCAGACACTGATCTTGTTGAAGTAAAACTAATTATGCCAGGTTGTTTAGTTAATCCCTCCTCAATAACAGTTGACATAAGAGAAGAATTAGTAGATAACTTATTTTACATAACCCCACTATCTACTGGTGTATTCAATGGAGTCCTTGAAATCTGGAAAGAAGGAAAGAGGGCAGCCATAGTTGAACTCCCGTTTAGAACCATGTCAATAGCACCTGCTAAGCTTTCTGCGTTAACAGGGGTCATAACAAGTTTACCCGTAATTCTTAAACCATTTGGTGTAAATTTAGAATCAAAATTAGATACTGCCTTTAAAACAGCTTTTAACCTAACAAAACCAATTACTGGTGTTTTAAGTATTGTATTGTCATCAATATTATTCATTGGTGCTAGTACCTATTATTTTGTTTATTCAAAAGAAAAACAGGCCTATAAGGATGCTTTTATGACGTAAATAATAATATTTAATTTCATGATTTTTTTCTGTTTTCACTTATAATTAAGAGTCTGTTTGTTTTTTTATTTTATAAACTTTGATTTACTAATTAGAACTATAATCTAGCTAGTAATCTCTATATGATATCAAGGAATTTCGTTAAATAAAAAACAATAAAGAAGGAACCTTACAAAGGAAATGTAGGATGAATGCCAACATATCAGAAATGGATAGAATTAATTTTGAATTCGAAGAAAAGGAGGTTACTATTATCGCCAAAGAAAGTACTGAATTAATATTAATTGATGGCATTCATTTCGCGCTGAAAAAAAATCAGAAGATAAAAGTTCCTTATTGGATCGCAAAAGAGCTAATTAGTATGGGAAAAGTAGAATTAGATAGTAAAACGTTCATTTCTTTTCCAATATTAGATAGGATACATAATGAAGAGCAATCAACACCCGCTTTAGTTGAAATAGACCCTTTCCTTTTCCGTAAAGTAAGAGAAGAAACAAAAAGACTTGAAGAAGAAAGAACCTCTATGTCTATAAAAATAAAGCAACAGATGGAAGGAGTTTTTAATCAATTACTTTTACTTAGATTAAAAAAAATCTTAAAAATAGCAGAGCGCGTAAATCCTGGTTCAAGTACAAGTGAGAAATATATGACTCCTGAGGAAAAATGGTTATTTAACCAAATTGGGAGTATCGTAAAAGAATGGAAAGAAAAAATTGGGTTAGAGAGCCCAGTAGAAGAATATGCAGAATTCGAATTTATTACGTGAACTACTCCTCTCTTAAGTGAGTGGCTTATCAGACCGTGTTTTCACGGTGTTGAGTGGCGCCAACACGGAACCTCTTAACGGAACCCTTTGTTCCAGACTCAATAAAATATGTATAATATAAAAAACAAAGAGTATCTACTTTCATCCCCCGTCATACCTCGAAGAGGGGGATTTCATGCCGATAAAGTTAAAAAGATCTAAATTAGTTCAAGGAGATAAAAATGACTGCCCCTGTCGACCTAATAGATCGTTTTTATGAATTCTTCCGTGATTTTACTGATGAGGAAGGAAAAAGGAAATATGCAGAATTAATAAACAGAATGACTTTGGAAGAAAAACGGTCTTTAATGATTAATTATGAAGATCTGGTTCTTTTTGATCCTCATTTGGCCCGTGAATTAAGAAAAGATCCTGAATACGTAATAAACCAAGCAACTGAAGCTCTAATTCATTATTTACGTTCAATTGATGAAGAATATCTATCTGTAATTAATGAAACAAGAAATAAAATATATGTTCGTTTTTACAGTCTTCCAGAAACATTAAAGCTTAGAGATCTAAGAGCAGCTCATGTAGGGAAATTAGTGCAGGTTACTGGGATTGTAGTACGGACTACTGAGATCAAACCATTTCTTTTAGAAGCACATTTTGAGTGTATGCATTGTGGAGATATAATGGTAATCCCACAAGAAAACGGCGTCTATAATCCTCCATATCAGTGTGCCAACCCAAATTGTAACAATAAAAAAGACTTCAGACTTTTAATTCAAGACTCTAAAATGATCGATTGGCAAACCATTACGTTGCAGGAAAGACCTGAAGATTTACAACCCGGAGCAAGCCCTAGATCTATAAAATGTAGATTATTAGATGACATTGTTGATACCGCTAGGCCTGGCGATAGAATAACATTAGTGGCAATTGTAAAGACTAAATCAACAGATAGTCTGCGTCGTGGTGCTAGAGTAACATTTGATCCATGGTTAGATGCAATTTCTATTTCATCATCCTCACAAGAAATAGAAGCATTAGACTTAACAGAAGAAGAGGAAAGAAGATTCCGAGAATTTGCTAAAAACCCTTATGTCCATCAAAGAGTAATGAAAGCAATTGCCCCCATGATCCATGGTCTCGAGACTGAAAAAGAGGCAATAATGCTTTTCCTATTTGGGGGGGTTGACAAACCAATTACTGAAGGAGTTAAACTAAGAGGCCAACCAAATATTTTGTTAGTGGGAGATCCTGGAGTCGCCAAATGCGTAGCTCCAAATACAGAAGTAATACTCCCCAATGGAAAAAATAAAAAAATTGAGAAGATTGTAAATGAGCAACTTATTTATAATATTCATAAAATAGATGACGGGTTCTATGCAGAAGGAGAACTTGAGATACTTACTATGAATAAATATGGAGAAATAATTAAATCGAAAGCTACCAGATTCTGGAAACGAACTGCTCCCGCAAAAATGTTCAAGATAACCACAAATAATGGTAATACTATAATTGTAACCCCTACTCACCCGTTTTTCACTATAAATGGTAAATTCATAATTCCTAAACCTGCTAATCAACTAAAGACAGGAGAAAAAATAGCTGCTATCAGTTATGTTTATCATCGTAATAGTTTAGTACAATCAATTATT
>JAMOVR010000250.1 GCA_027061945.1 Candidatus Heimdallarchaeota archaeon | reverse complement strand
CTGTTGTTTGGGAAAATCATGCAATGGTAATGGCGATTAACGAAGACTTATTTCAAGTACCTGGCAGTCAATTGCAAACAATCATTATTAGTCAAAATACAGTAGTAACGTGGGTTTATTCCTCAGAAGAAACATCGTTGGGTGCCTTAAATGAGCTAATACAACAAGAAGGTGTAACAATCTTAGGTTATGTAGATCCTATCACTCAAGAATTTACTCCATTAAGAAGAAAACCAGATCCATGGGAAATAATGGGAAATGACTTAATTGTTGTCGGTAAAAATACTGAATTACAAAAACTAGAAAGTTTTGACTTAGATCACTTTGTAACAGAAATCACTCACGATAATATTCTAATTATTGGTTATTCTCCAGAGATCCGTCATGCTATGTCTGTAATAGCACCATTAGCCAAAAAAGTTCAAATTATCGAATGGAGAAGAAAACAACAAGAATTAGCTACAATTGATGGATATGAATTAATTAAAGCGCATCCCTTAGATTCTTTCAAAATTGATGAAGAAGTCTACAAAAATACGGATCTAGTAATTATTAATGGATTAGAAGATAAAGAAGCAGTATATACCATTATGCTAATAAGAAACAAAAATAAAAAAGCAGTTATTCTTTCAAGCATCGCGAATCCAAGCTACAAGCCATTCTTTATCAAGGCAGGTGCAAATCACTTTTTAGACCCTAAGAGAATAACTGCTTTAGAGTTATTCAAATATTATGCATCTGAAATTGAGGCTACAAAAATATATTTTGCCAATGGACGTTTAGAACTCGTGACTGTTACAGACCCGGAAGAATTCCTTACAAACTTGTCATCTGATGCTGAAATTCTTTATTATGAGGTAGATGAAGAAACTCAACCATCAAAACATAAATTCTTATTATTTATCCCCATTTAAACAATAGTTTCTTATTATTTGTAGATGAAAAGCTATTATTTTTTAATTTTTTTAGCACTCAATTTTTCTGCTTTCTTCTTTAGATCATATTTTCCATAAAGAAATCCTGTTACAGCTCCAAAAAAATGCGAGATCACATTTACTTGAATATTACTCCCAGCACTACCACCACTAAGCACAAAAAATATCAAAATTAAAAATAACGCCGTTTTTTTCTTCATTAATTGTTTGTTTTCAAGTTCAACTATAACAAAGGCCATTAATCCAAAAACGGCCCCACTTGCACCAACACTGACGGTATATTCAGGCAGAATTATAGCGGAGATAATATTACCTACTAATCCAGATAATAAATATGCTTTTACTATTTCGTTTCTTAACCCAATTTCTTCTCCTTTAAGACCAAAAAATAGCAAGAAGATCATATTTCCTAACAAATGGCTTATTGATGCGTGAGTAAACATAGCAGTAATAAACTGCCACCAAAATAAAGGATACAAAGATAGTTTTGAAACACCTAAAATTACTAGCACGTAATCTGAAGTAATAAGAAAACTATGCCCCAAAATACTAGTAATTATATAAACTCCAACATTTATGATAAACAGTTGAATAGTTCGATAATAATATAACGGTGGTTCTTCTTCCTGTTTTTCTTGTTTTTTATTGTGTTCTATTTCTTTATTGTTCTCATGTCTCATTAATTAACGTATTGTGCCCTCATTATATCAGTTTTACATTTTTCAAAAAATTCTGCTAACCGAACTTTTGTCTTTATTTGGATTTAAAAGGAATCTTTTATCCAACAAATGCACTAATTATTTTTTAATAATTAAGAAAATTAAACAACGAAAAACAGGAAAAGGGTGAAAAAATAGATGGTAAATATTTTTGATCAATGGTTGGTAGGAAACGCGGGAGATCTAAGACTGCTTTCCGCAATAGGTATTATTGTGCATTGGTGGATACTCCAATATACGATAGGCTTGTTAACAATGGTATTTATTGTGGAGTTAGTAGGACGACGTAAAAACGACGAGCAGTTACTAAAAATGGCAAAATCAATGAGTAAAATTGTCGCCGTTAACTTTGCAATAGGTGCTGCAACAGGTTCAATGTCTGAATTTGGCTTAGTAATCTTCTGGCCAAACCTACTAAGAATTGTTGGTAAATTTTTCTTTGTTCCTTTGTATCTTGAAATCTTTGCTTTTTTAGCAGAAGTTGTTTTTGTGTATATGTACCATTATACTTGGGATAGAGTAGATCCCAAACTACACTTGACAATTGGTTTTTTTGCAGCATTAGGTTCAATAATATCAGCACTAATGATTGTTAGTGTAAATGCATTAATGAATTATCCAATTGGTCTACATCCAACTTATAATCCATATGGAAACGGCGCATGGACTGCACCATACTTTACGTTAATTGATCAAAATGGAAATACTGTAAAATATGTTCCTGATGGAAACAATCCGGTACCACCTGCCAATCTTGATCAACTATTGGAATCTACAGTAAGTTACTATGGAATTTGGGGATTACTTTTCTCCTGGCCTGCGATAGTTTCATTTTTACATGCTGTAGGGGCCGCAATAACCGTTACTTCATTTACATTACTTGGGATTTATGCATACAGATACTTAACCCCAAGAAATGATGAGGAAAAAGAGTATTATATGAAAGGAATACGTTTTCAATCATTGTTTGCATTGATAATTATCTCTATTCAAGGCTTCATATTTGGGCATATGTCTGGAACTGATGTTGCTCATTATACACCTGAAAAACTAGCAGCAATGGAAGGTACAACTAATCAATTTTTCACATTCGGTAAAATTATTCCTACAGAACCATTAATCGCATTCTTGTCCTATGGTAGTTTTAAAGCAAAAATAATGAATTATGACACCATTCCTGAAGGTTTTAGGCCCCCAATAATCATACACTATCTTTACAATATAAAAATTGGGACTGCATTATTATTGGGTGTTGATGCAGTAATATTAGTACTTTATTTCTATATCTTAAAGAAGCAACTACCGACATGGTTCATAAAACTGCAAGTATTAACTCCTTTTGCTGCAAATCTTGTAGCAACTTTTGGTTGGATGGTAAGAGAAATCGGTAGGAAACCCTTTACAGTCTATGGTCTAATGACATCAGAACAAGCTGCTACAACACAACCGGTTTCTTGGATACTAATTGCGCTGGTAATTATCTATGTTGTTTCTCTTGGAGCGATAACTTTGATCTTGGATTACAAGATCGGAAAAAGAAAATAGATAGGAGGATGAAAAAATGATAGCTTTTGCAATTACTTTCATAGCCCTTGTATTTGGGTTACACATCATGCTTGTAAATATTGATGTTGGATTAGGGGTTTATATCCCATTATTGAAAAGAGAGGGAGAAAAACATAATAAACCAGAATTAGTCTTTGAAGCAAAAAGATTAATGAATTATTACGCCGCCACTTATGCTACGGCAGGTGTTTTTGCGACTGCATTCACAGTAGGGCTCTTGGCTTTCTTCCCAGATTTTCTATGGTTTTTAGGTACTGCATTATTAATTCCTATTAGCTTAGCAATACCAGTCGTAGCACTAAGATTAACATTAATCTCTGCGTATTGGTATTCATGGGATAAAATAGACGAAAACAAACATTATCTAGTTGGTTTGTTATTGGCATCAACGAGCTTTTTGGTTCCTTTGTTATTCCGAACGGTATTTGCATTCTTGAATACTGGCCAAGGAGTAAATGTTATTACAGACGCTCAAGGAAACATTACATCAATTACTTTTAATTTTTGGGAGTATCTGTTTAACCCTACTTTTTGGCCATTATTATTCAAAACACTTGCAGCAGCATTTGCTGTTACTTCATTTTCTTTAGCATCATTGTATACTTACCGTTTAACTAAAAATAAAGGAGATAAAGAAGTAAACATTTTACTCATTAGAAGGCATCTATCAATTGGAATATGGTTGTTATTCTCTGAATTCATATTTGGTTTCTGGTACTTAGCAACACTAAGCAGTAAGGCAAGACTTAAATTTACCAATGTTGTAGGTTCTTGGTTTGGTTATACGCCTAATTGGGCTGATCTAAGCTGGTTATTCTTATTTAAACTATTATTAGTATCATTCCAGGTCTACGTAGCATTAAGATTATTAACATACAGCATAAAAGGAGAGGAAATCAACTTTGCAAAGAAGCCATTTTCAGCATTAATAATATGGTTGGGTCCAGTGTCAATAATAACGGTCCTAACTGGGGAGCTACTCAATATGCTGAGTCACTTGCCTTATTTCGTAGTAGCAAAATTCACTGATTTACCATTTAACAATGCATTTACAAGTGTTAATCAATTTGCAATAGGCACTGATGTTATAATTGTGACGATAATAATTTTAATTCCTTTACTTATTGCAGCTGCGTTATTATTCTATCTGATCTTCACAGGAGTTATTGGACCACGTCCAGAACCAACAAAAGAACCATAAAATCAAAAAAGTAATAATTAAATTAAACACTAAATTTTTATACTCTTTTCCTCTCCCAAACCCTTAATAATAACAGATCTATTTTTTGTACATATTATTTTTAAAGGTTTAAATTTTATTTCTCCAATTTTTTCATTCTCTTCAATATTAGGGATTTTCCTTTTTTCAACTAGGCCTTTTCTATATGCAATGATGAGTTGGTTATTTAAAGTTGCAACTAATAGTGGATTATCTGGAAGTTTAATATTTTTAAGCAATTTTTTGGAATCTCTATCAAACATGACAAGTTTCCTATTTGCTGAAACAACAAACCCATATTTATTCGTTAACTCAACATCATTTATAGCAGATAGCTCATTTTCAATAATTAAGCTTGGATTTTTAGAGGCTGCTTCTTCACAGTAAAAAGCTTTTTTTTCCCAGTACCCTGTTAATATTCCTTTTTTATCTCTAACTGAGGAAACAGGGGTTATTTTACTTCCTTTTATTCTATATAATTGATTAATAATAACTTTTTTCTGATTATTTGAATGCAAAGACATAGGAACTTTTACTTTAAATGCAACGACACTTCGATCTCTTGAAGCAGAATAAGAAATATCTCCTTTCTTCTTAATAACTAATGTTGCTTTATTATGGGGTTTCCATTTTGTAATTTGTTCTCCAGTAATACCATCCCATAAAATTAGTTCTCCAAGTAATGTTCCTCCGACTATCAATCCATCAATAACTCCGCCACCCATAAAAGGATCATCCTTGTTTTCAAATTCTAGTATTTGTTTCCAATGCTGGTCTTTTTTTCTTAATAGCTTTATATACCCATCATAGGAATAACTCACTATAAAATTATTAAGAAAAATCTCGAATTTCCAGATAATACTTTTGTGGAGCGAGATTTTACTTTTAATTTGAAGTGTTTTTTTGTCTAAAACATAGAGATTGCCCTCTTTACCACCAACTAATAACTCATCTCCGACAATTTTGAAGGCCATCGGTATTTCTGGGAGCATAATCATATTAACTACATGAAGATCTTGTTTAGTTGACTTGATTAATTTACGATCCCAGTCTCCTGAGAAAACATATCTTTGATCAATATCTAAAGCCATAGCGTAAGTACTATGGAACTGCTTGGATCCCAATAATTTCCCATTATTTTTATCCCATTTTTTTACCCAACCATCCCAGGCTACTGTAAAAAAAGTGCTCTCTTTTTCGTCAAATACCGCTCTCCAAATCTTACCCTCATGAGCAAAAATTCTCATTTTTTCTTCTCCATTTACCCATTGCCTAAAAGTACCATCTGACGAGAAGGTATATAGGGAGTCATTAGAATCAACATAAATGTCATTAATCCAGTCAAAATGCCCTTTTACTTCACCACAATATTCATTTACTTTTTTACAAGCCACAAAAAGAGTTATTCTTTAAAGTACTTATTATTAATTTTTTAAACAAGTAAAAGAATAACGCTCGTAGTCCTAATTTTTTGACCAATTCCGAAATAAATAATTTAAATGAAGAAAAAGGATAAAAAATGAAAGTAAATGAATTTACTATTTAGAGTTCTTTTTTCCTTTAAATCCCATAATACTCATCAAAAGATAGTACTTGATGCGTTAAGGATGTTAGACATAGAACGTATTAGTAATGATCAGATCACAAAAGAAGACCTGAACAATTTCATAAACCTGTTTTTAATATATCATGAGGAATTATTATCAGGAGCAATAGATCCGGATATAAAATTCAAAGATTATAAGAATCATGTAATCTATGTTTGGGATAATTTCTGGGGAGGAACACACATAAAAACTAAAGAATGGTACCAAAAATTTGTTCAACATTTAAAAAATCAAGAATGGAAAGAAGCAACTTATGCATTAGGTGTTATGAGCCATTATTTTACAGATTCAGTTCAGCCTATGCATACAGGTCAGATTGAAGGAGAAGGAAGAATTCATAGATGGGTAGAAATTGCGGTATGGAAAAGATATAATGAGCTCCAATGGTTAATAGAAAATAAATACGGTGGATTTCCTTATATTAAAATTGCAAATAAAAAGGACTGGATTGACTGGATAGTAAAAAAAAGTGCTAGGTTCGCTAATCATCATTATGAATACACACTTAAACATTACAAAGTAGAAGAGGCCCGAAAAGCAAAAGATCCTCGTAAAGGAATGGATGATGAATTGGTTAGAGTTATGTCTTTCATGATTGGTCATTCTGTTTCTGCACTAGCTGAAATAATTGAAAGAGGAATAAGCGAAGCTGGTGTAAAACCACCGAAAACAAGTGTTTTTATGAATGGATTGAGATTAATTCCAAAGATCCCTAATTTCATTACTTATAGAAAAGAACTTGAAAGAAAAGAATTTGAAATATTGGAAGCAATGGAGAATGAATATGATGAAAAGGGAAAAGTAAGTGAAACCATGCCAGAACAAGATAAAACAATTAGAATTCTTTATGCTAAAGAAGTTCGAGAACTAGAGATTGAAGATTTAAAATTTTTACTTAATTTTAGAGTAGGTAGAAAATTTTCTGGAAACGTCCACATAAAACGGGTTCTTTGGCCGAAACTAAAAAAACAAAAACTTAATCCAAATTCAGAAATCGCTGTTCTTTTTGCTAAAAAAATAAAAAGGATTCCAACTAAATCAATGGAGGCAGAAGCAAGCGATTATGCATACGACTGGGATAACATCTATATTCCTGAAAAACCAAAACCAGTTCACGGCTATATCAGAAGTAGAACAAACACACCATTAGAGAGGGAGTATTATTTAATGTTTGATGATCCTGTTGAAAAGGTTCCAGAAATGAAAAAAAGTGTTGCTAAAAGACTAAGAGAACTAGGTATAGAAACCGCGCATCATTTTATTGTACAAAAACCAGAAGAATTAGTTAAAAAAATGAGAATAAAATGGATGACTCCAGAAATTATCGATAGAATGCAAAATGAAGCATTAATGATGACTCATTTACCCAAATTAAGAGCATATCATGCTAAATTACTTTACCTCGCAGGATATACCTCTATTTACCGTATGCAAGAAGCTACTGTCGACGAGATCTATGAGAATATTCAAAAAGTACTTAAAACAAAGAAAGGAAAAAGAGCTTTGCAAACAGGAAAGCCCCCTACAAAAGAGTTAATTTCCAAATGGATGGAAGAAGCAGTTAAATACCATGTCATCTGATTCTTCTTTTTCTCGGCCAATTTTTTAATGAATTATTTGTTTTTTATTTTATAATTTTAAAATATTATTCATAGGAATTTAAATTGAAAAAATTATGTTTTTGTTCAACAAATAATGAAAACTAAAAGAATAAATGAATAATAAAATTTTAAACTTTCATCAGAGCAAGCCCAAAATTTTTTCATATTACCAAAGATTTTTTAATAGCATACTAGATATTTAATAATGAGTCAGGTAAAAAGACTTCGCGTCTTTTTTTTGGCCTGACTCGCTCCCTCCCCCATCTCCGGCAATAAAATGGGCATGTCGTATTTTTATAACTCAAGATGACGTAAAATTTTTTACCCTTTTTAAATCATTTATCTTGTATAAATGCATAAATCAAATCTGGATCTTCAACTACTTTAGTTAATTCAATGGGAACTAATTCCATATCTTCAATAGCTAAAATTTTAGGAGAAACTGTGGGGTAGTATTCATTATTTGAAAATACTGTAATTACTTTTCCATTCATCATTTCTTTAATTCCATTTCTAACAGATTCATGTGCGCGAATAATTCTCTCTAAAGCATTATCTCGAAGAAACATGTCCACTGCTTTTTTACCGTAAAAATAACCAGTACCACGTGGATAATTTCTCTCAAAAAACACATTTTTTTCAATTGGATCGTTCCATAATAATTGTAATAAGATAAAATCATCATTAGAAAGTTTGGGGATATTCTTTATTTCCTCAAGATGCATGGGATAATTATTTTGTTTTTGTTTAGGAATTCCTCCATGCACTAAAAAGAAATTATTATTTAGAATTCCTGCATATGGCAATACATCAAAAAGCTCTATAATGTCGTAATAAAGAACTTCTTTCTGTTTATATTTTAGTTCTTCTCTGAAACCATAGACACTACTGATCCTTTCTGTTTCATGATTTCCTTTAATTAAAAAAACTTGCGTATTATACTTTAATAAAAGATTACAAAGCACATAAATAATTTCTAATGCATGAGAGCCGCGATCTACAATGTCTCCTAAAAAAATAAGTTTATCATAACCACGATCTTTCCATATGCCTAATACTTTTATAAAGCTCCCAAGATCCCCATGTAAATCTCCAACAATTAATGTGCTCTTGGAATTAATTTCTAGCACTGTAGGTTGAGAGAAAATTTTTTCTTTAACAGATTTAAAAATTGAAGACGCCTTAGATATGTTTATTTCAAAAGAATTTTTTTTTCTCAATAATAACACCCCAAATTTGAACATAATGTTAATTTTCCGTGGGATTAAATGAAATATCCCCTGCTTTTACTAGCGACTTCCTGCGTCATAGAGAACGAAAGTTTGCCTTAATACTACCTCCTCGTAAGGAATGATCTCGAGGAGTTTTTTATGGTTTTTTTTCTCTACAAACGCTACAAGGCAAGCGTTTCTGATCTTCAAGATTTTAAAGAAGCATTAGTTATGAGTCTGCCATCTAGAAGACCAATTTTTAATATGAGCAATATCTAGCTAATTCTGTTTTTTAGTCTTAGTTTTGTTTTTGTTTTAGTATTTATATATACTTGTGGTGAAGATATTGGAGACATATTATGGCTTTCTCCTTATCTTTCTTTTCTTCTGGCCTTGATTATTTCAATAAGTAAGTGATAGTATAGAGAACATAGCATACGAAGTGTGAGACTTTGCCTAGGTCATATCTCATAATTATAAATAATTTATTGTATTTATGCCTATACTAATATTATTGGATTTTCATCTCCCAACCCACTTTTCCAGAAGGAAGGTGACTTACCGTCGACATAGTTAAATTAGATATGATAAGAAAAAATAATTTTTTCTTATTTTGGTGGTGATGCTATTGGTCTTCTTTTAGGTCTACTTGTTAATTTAATTGAATCTGCAATTTTTGTTGCGGCTTTGATCATATCTTCTTCATCTTCTAAATAAATAGGTATTGTTAATGCATTTTTGAGTTTTAATGATAGAAATCCTGTTGAACTATGAATAAATTGGTTAATCAATGCTGCAACTAATAAGTATATTCCCATTAATACTAAAATTGAGTGGGTATCTTGCGGACCAATTTGTGCTGCAATAGATAAATATGTCCCAATAATTATTTGCGATAAAAATGGTGGATTAGCACTTATACTTGTAATTATCCATATAAATAAGATTACAAATAAAGTCAATAGAGTTGAAATCCATCCTTTATATGCTTTAATCAAAGCCTCAATTTTATTTCTTCCATGAACTGCATATTTATAAGGTTGAATTGTTATCCCTCTTTTAATTTCAACACCTGATAATGCTCCGGTTTTGATTATCCATGCTTGTTGTTGTTTAGTCCTCATCAAATAAGTGTCTGCTATAATCAATGTTTCCTTATGGAAACTAATAGACTTAATCCAGAAATATAAGTAGTAAAGAATAATTATTATTAAAATTAATAAAACACCAATACTAATCGTTTTTTTGTTATTTATAAATTTGGACCATAGCAAGAATACAGTAAATACAACTGTTAATGCTGCGAGATTCCCTAAATTTGCACTTTTCCAGAATGCTTTTTTCGGTGCAGTTTTGAATTCTGTTCCAATACTTGGAGGAAATACTTTTTCTGGGAATTTTTCAGGTTCTATTTTTTTAGGTGGCGAAAACAGGAACGTATGTCCAAAAAGTTGTGCTAAAGCATTAAAATATTTTTTTTCTACATCTTGTGCTTTAAATACTTCTGTCCCTTCTTTTCCATAAATAGTCATGTCTGCGTAATATTTTGGTTTGAAAAATTTTATTAAAAATATTCCAAAAAGGATAAAGAATAGTCCTATAACCATCGCAATTGTTATTATGCCAAAAACAATCATGAAGAAACCAATAATTTTTATTATTCTACGACTTCTTTTTTTCCTCTCAATTAATATCTCATTAATCTTATCATTATAAAAGAATCTTACTTCTGGCCTTTTTCGAAGTACATACATGGAGAACCAGAACATATTTGAAAAACCAATTACTGATTTAAATACTAATAGAACGCCAATATTTGCAATAACAAAAGAAAGATATCTTGTAAGAATGACAGGAGGTATTTTTAAGAATCCCGCAATGGAAGCAATATAAATACGGTTGTTAATATTAATAATAATACTTTGACGAAATGTCTTAGTCAATCCTTCAAATATGCTGAAAAATAACATAAAAATTCCTGCAATTTTTGTTAGCAAAGAATATTTGTTTTTTTTCAAAGAGATTACTCTTTTGTCGGTTATTGTAGCGATTGTTTCTCTTACACTGACAGTATATGCCGCTAAGAATAGTAAAACAGACAAAAAAAGAGATAAAATATCTCCTGATATAATATTTATCACAATAGATATGAGTAACCCGATTTGTAATAATGATGATTCTTCAATAGCTTGAAAAGTAGCATATATCTTTTCTTCTTTTTTATCTATTGCCGAGTATTTTTTTACAAGCCGTTCATAATTGCTTTTAAATAGCATTTTTTATTACCTCAAAATGCTTTTTTATTTTAGTAAACGGCTCCATATGATATGAACGCACGGCTTTCTTTGATTATTACTTCTACCATTTTTTCATCGGCTTTTAATTGTGGTAAATTCATTACCCATCCAGATGTCGAAACAAGAGAAACAGCTGGTTTTCTAGATGGCAGACTCATAACTAAGTATACTGCTCCAAAAGCAATTAAAAGAATAGAAAACAAGCGAAATATTGTGTCTGCCCTAGTAATTATTTGTTCTTGGACAATACCCCAAAGTACGGAGCCAGCAGAAAGGAGTATCACTCCCAAATAAAACTGAATCGGTTTTATTGAGGGAGTACCTATACGAACTGTTTCCAAATGTTCATAATGTAAATCTTCAAAGCTAGTAACTTTGTTTTTACCATAAAATAACCGATCAAATAGTGACTGATGGATCTCCATAACACGAAAGTTGGTAATTACAATGTAATCTTTTTCTTGTATCTTTAGTAAGTAAGCGATACCCATTAAAAATAAAAAGATGGCAGAAATCAACCATTCTATTGTTTTCATCGCTATAAATAGTGTAATACTACTTACACTAGCAACAAGTAATATTATTGTTGCTACTAAATTAGAATAATTAGTCTCTGAGCTTAAATAAGAATGCTTAATTTCTTCACCTGAAATCAAAATTTTTTCAACGAATTTTTCTTGCATGTTAATATTTTTGTAAGTTTAAGTACTAAATGTTTTCTGGGCATTAATTAAATAAAAGATTCTATTGAAATAGCATTAGATAAATTAACGCTGTAAACAAATGAGTAATTGCCTCGATGAAGATTGACACCAGCTCTGATCAATGATGACGCTGTCACTCACTGAGAGGCATTTAATTTATATTTAATTTTATTATATTCTTGTATCAACTTTTTATTAATAGAACTAATAATTTTTAGATTGGGGGGATAAAAAAGAAGTAAAATTCTTAGCTCTATTAATTTATTATTAAAAACTTAAATAACGTAATATTTTCAATTTAATTGGGTTTATATTTTAGACTAAAAATTCCCTTGGTTTGGGTTTTACTATATTTTGATTAAATTTTTCTATGTATATAGGTCCTAATCCGATTTCAAATTTTTTACTTGTTATTTCAATCCATTCTTCCCATTTTTTCCATTGATACACATCTGCATAAAATTTTGTAATCTGTTTCTTTATTTCAAATGTAGATTCAATATCAATTTCAATTATGGGAAGGGGCGAATTTGGATTGTAATGATGAAATACCGGATATCTTTTTCTGTGTGCGGGTAGAGGATTCATTAATTTAGGGAGACGTGCATAAGTTATTGCATCAATAACTAGCTTTGCAGTATTCCTGTGGTCAGGATGATGATTATCTAAGTCCCATGTTATTACTGCATCTGGTTTTGTTTCTGCAAAAATTTTGGCAAGGCGTAAACCGTTTTTACGATTAGCTTGAACATTAGTATCTTCTATTCCTAAGAAAAATATTTTTTTTACACCAATTGTTTTAGCAACATATTTAGTATGTTCAATTCTTAGCCTTTTTACTTCTTCAGAATCTTTATCAGGGAAAGAAGATGTTTTTTCACCGAAACTAGTCCATACTAGATATACATTATCTCCACGCATGGAATGCTTTGCTAAAGTGCCAATCGCAGTTAATTCATCATCAGGATGGGCAAAAACAGCTACAATGTTCTTTTTTTGAATTACTTCGAATTCTTCATTGAAGAGTTCCTTTTCTTCACTCACATATGAAATTGATAATTTCTTTTCTAAAAATTATTAGTTCTATTAATAAAAAGTTGATACAAGAATATAATAAAATTAAGAGAAAAAGAGCCCATCGATAAATGGGCTCTTAAATGTGGAATAATAATTATTTTCTAATTATCTTATGGTGAATAGTTTACGGTTGTGTTGCCATCAAACATTTGTGGCATGTCTGCCTCGTTTTGTACTGGGAGGTATCTGCCTTTAACTAAGATCCAGTTGAAGGCACCTTCCCAAGTGGTTTGACCATTGGAAAAGGCTTGTAATAACCAATAGGTAAATTTGCCGTTTTGATAGTCTGATTCGTCATAACCGTAACCGTTTCCGGTTGCAGTGGTTAGGAGAAGGATGTATTGAGCATTGTCACTATTCATTAGGTCTGGACCAAAACCACCACTGTGGCAGTGATCTAATACAATGGTGATTTTTACTCCAGATGCAAATCTGTTTAGGTCAGAAGCCATTTCAGAGTCGTAATAGTTTCCGTTTGTTCCAGAAGCGGAATCATACATGCAGAGGAAAGAGGTAACATCGTTTGTTGCTCCTCCTCCGCTGTAATACCATCCATTGGTTTCGTCAGCACCACCATGACCTGAAGAAGTAATGACTACGATATCTCCAGCTTTTGCGTGCTCAGCTAATCCTTGGATGGCAGCACGGACATTTGCTTCGGTGGCTAGGCCATCATATCTGGGATAGTTGTCGGTGTGGGGATCTCCGTAAACATGGACTTCAAATCCTTTGTCCTTTAAGAAGTTGTACCAGTCTTTGGCATCATCATCTGCATAATTCAAGTCACTGATTGATCTGTAGTCACTGATACCAATGACAATGGCGTATTTTCCACCATTGCCCCATGTGGTATTGGTGCTGGAATCACTACTGCTTCCACCTTCATATTCGATTTTATCGATCTTGAAGCCCCATTTTGTTACGGAGTAGTCGGTGATTAAGCGAACTTTGATTGTGTCGCCATTGGACCAGTCAGTCCATCCACCGGAGGAATAAGTTCCTGTCAATTTGTGTAAAGTAGTTCCTTGATAGTCGTATACATATAAGTAGTCATAGGAATATTCTACTTCAATATAGGAGAAATGTACTCTTATTTTTGTTGCTCCATCTTTAGTTATAGTCCATGTATGGTCATAGTTATTGGCATAGGGATGATCAGATTCAATTACTTTGTCTTCTACAGTACTCCTGGCTGTATCTACGGACTTGAAGTTGCTAAACACTTCGTCCCGTGTAACTGTTCGTTCGTGGGCGGTGATTGGTTGAGCCTTTACAAAGACCATGCTACCAATCATCAGTACGACGAAAAGCACCAGAGCAGCTCTTTTTTTCGATAATAGTTTGCTTTTATTTCGAAGTTCGGACATTTTGCCTCACTTGTTTTACGATCTTAAATTGTTTTAAGCGACTTTCGTCATCCACAAAATTAGTAAATCCCTTTTTAAATCTTTCGTGCGTTTTTTCGTTTTATTGTCACCTCATATAAAAAAGATCTGGGAAAAAATAACAAGAAAAACAATAATCCAGAAAAAGTATTATTTTGAATGAAATAATGAAAAATAATTTGTTATATTCTGAGAAAAACTGGTAAATAATTGAAAGAATATTTTATTTTATGCTCGAAAAAATTTTGATTTTACCTCATGGAACTCAGATGGTTGTTTCACCAATTGATGAGCCTTCATTAAGACTACAAATTGCAGCAAAGAAATTGGTGGAAGACATAGATCCCTCTATAAAGCATTGGGTACTTTTGAGTCCTCATGGGATTTCATTACAATCAAAAATAGCGTTATTATTAAACGATGTAATGAGTGGATATTCAGGAGTACCAACTGGTGTGGATTTTGAAGATGAAGTGGTTCATGTAAAAGTAAAAAATTGGATAGAATTTAGAAATAAACTTATAGAAAAAAATAATTTCTCTAAAAACCCAATTTTAGAAGCGATAACTGTTTTTGCAAATAGTATTGATGGATGGTTAAGCTGGGGTGAAGTTATTCCTTTACATATATTAAAACAAGTTCGTGCAGGTGCTAAAGTCTCAGTTTTAATAATGCCTCGAGATCGTGTATATAATTTTGAGAATATAAAAAATACTCTTAAAGTTCTTGGTGAATGGTTATGGGAATTATTAGAAGAAACAAAAGAAAAAACAATGTTGATTATTAGTGGTGATTTGGCGCATTTACATTCAGAGGACGGACCTTATGGCTATTCTGATGATGCTAGAAAACTGGATGAAGCGTTAATTAAATGGATGAAGTACCCCACTAAAGAAAATTTAGAAAAAAGTTTTGTTTATCAAGCTAATGGTCAAGCATGTGGAATGGCTGGGTTTCATGTAATGCAAGAAATCATTGATAAAGCTAAATTTGAGCCTACTTTCTATGAATATCAAGTTCCAACATATTTTGGGATGGCTTTAGCAAGTTATTCTCGAATGTAAACTACTTATTGCTTTCGCGAGGAGAGTTACACCTCAAGAGTGAAGGAATGTTTACGTTATGATACCTTAGGCATTTGGAAGCGTTGTCCTAATGCCTATACTATATATCGATCAGCGAAGAGAACATATGCTTCGAAATATATATACTCGTTATTAATGAGTGTGTCATGTATAAATGAAATATAAGACGACGTAATTCCTCCTCTATCCTGCGATGTATTTGAAGAAAAAATTACTGTAACTCTTCTTCAAGTTTTTTTATAAATCGTTCGTGATTAATTATAAATCTTTCATGAGTGCCTTTCCCAATTAGTTTTTCATTCCAATAAGCTTTTACTTCGAAAATAAGTTTTTTGTTCTCTTGCTTGACTAATTTACTTGTTACTCTTATTTTAACACCGATAGGCGCTGCGGCAAGATGCTCTACACAAACTTTTATTCCTACTGTTGTATATCCATTAGGAAGATATTTATCTGCAAAGATTCTCGAAGTATTCTCCATGAAAAGAATCATTGAAGGGGTAGAAAAAACTGATACTCTACCAGAATCGAGAAATGCTGCAGAATGCTCGGGTTTGACTTCAAATATCTTTTCAAAAGTTTCTCCAATCGGAAGATTAAATTCACTCATGTTTTTAGTTTTAGAATTCTCAATTAATTATTTTTAGTATCTCTCAACTATTTTAAGACTATTTTTTATCTTACGAGCAAAACTATGGTGACTCTAGTTATATGGTTCTTTATTCCACATGTAATGCACAAGATCTGCTACTCTATTTGCATAGCCCCATTCATTATCATACCATGCAAGAACTTTGACTAATGATTGATCTACTACTTTAAGAGTAGGAAGATCCACAATAGCACTATGAGGATCATGATTAAAATCAATTGAGACTAATGAACGCCATTGAAGACCTAAAATACCATTTAGTTCTCCTTCTGCAGCACTTCTAAAAGCAAGTTCTACTTCTTCCAAACTAGTTTCTCTTTTGAGTCTAGCTGTTAAATCTACTAAAGAAACATTAGGGGTTGGTACTCTAATTGCAAGACCATCTACTTTTCCTTTTAACTCAGGCATTACAAGTCCTATTGCTTTTGCTGCACCGGTTGTAGTTGGTATCATGGACATTATTGCAGATCTTGCTCTGCGGAAGTCTTTATGTTGTGAATCTAAAAGTCGTTGATCATTAGTTACGGCATGTATTGTTGTCATTACTGCGTGTTCTATTCCAAAATTTTGATGGAGTACTTTTAAAACAGGTGCTAAACAATTAGTGGTACATGAAGCATTTGAGACTAAAAAATGATTTTTAGGATTATAATCATCAAAATTAACGCCTTTAACTACTGTAACATCTATATTTTTTCCAGGGGCAGTTAAAATTACTCTTTTTGCACCTGCTTTTATGTGCTTCATCATTCCTTCTCTTGTTCTAAAATAACCCGTACTTTCAATCACGTAATCTACTTCTAATTCTTTCCAGGGAAGTCTCTCTGGGTCTGATTCTCTATATATTGTGAACCGATCACCATTCAATATTAAATCATCTCCATCAACTTCAACTGTCCCATGAAACCTACCATGGATACTATCAAATTCAAAAAGATTAGCTAATATTTCGGGAGTAGAAAGATCATTAATTGCAACTAAATCAATAGGGTATTCGTTTGCTTTTTCCAGAAGCACTCGAGTTACTAATCTGCCAATACGACCAAAACCATTAATGGCTATTTTTGGAACACGTTTCATAAAAAAGCCTCAAATAATTAATTAGTAAATTTCTGTTAATAGGTTTTTGTCTCTTGAAATTACTGCAATTTATTTATTCTTGATTAAAAATTTAATATAGATACACATAGATACATACAACTATTTTTTTACTAATGAAATGATTTGTTTCTCCTAATATTCCCTTTTGTTTCCAGAAAATAATTAATTGTATCTATTGAACTGCTTTTAAGAGGTTTTCTTTTATGTCTTTACTGATTAGTATGTAGTTCTAAAGGATGTTCATATTACTTTTACCTTTTATACTACATCTCTTAGTTTAGAAGATTCTTTTGAGTAAACTGGTTTAAAAGTAACATCTCATAGTATCCTGGCTTAATGTTTTACTTTTTAGTATATTCCTCTTTTTTAGTAAAATGTATTGGCCTAGTTTATGAATAATTCTATTTTTATGGGTTATTTATTTAATCTTTTATTTATTAAATGAATACTTTTTATATTGTTTTTTTGTTTTTAAAAGAATTTCGGGAAATAGGTTTTTAATTGAAAGGTTGATATTATACATGCTAGGATAAGAACTATTTTTTCGATTAAGAATACAAAGGTTCAATTACTTAAGCGAGAGGAGAAGTTGAAAATGCCTGATTCCATTGTTCTACGAGAAGATGAAGAGGCTATTTGGATTATTTTAAACCGGCCTGAAAAAAGAAATGCCTTAGACACAAAAATGATCAAACAATTAGTGTCACGGTTAGAAGAAGCAGTTGAAAAAGATCCCTCAGTAATTGTACTTGCGAGCGAAGGAGATCATTTTTGTGTCGGAAGCGACATCCAAGATCTAATAGAGCCAACAGAAGACTTTCTAAATGAAAGAAAAAGAATGATGATGGGAATTGCTAAGATCATTGAACTGTTACATGATAGTCCAGTACCTACGATCTCTATGGTCAAGGGAAGTGCATTTGGAGTAGGAATGGCATTAGCATTAGCAACGGACTTAACAATTGCGAGCGAAGATGCTGTTTTTAGCGCAGCATATGCCAAAATAGGCCTAACACCTCATGGTACTTACTTTTTAACTCGATTATTAGGTGAAAAACGGGCCAAATTCTTAGTTTTTACAGCAGCAAGATTATCTGCTACTGAAGCTCTAAAAATGGGAGTTGTAAATAAAGTAGTACCATTAGAGGAATTAGAAGACACTACATTAGAAGTAATTAAAAGTATTAATAAACTCCCAAAAAGAACATTGGCATTAGCAAAAGAACTTCTAAATTACTCTTCTGTTGCTACTTCAGTACATAAATCCTTAGCATTTGAGACTATGTTTCAAACGTTATCTCATGGAACACAAGAATTTAAACATGCTATGGAACAATATTCAGAAAAGAAAAAGGAAAAAGAGAAAGGAAAAGAACATAAAGAAGAGAAAAAAGAAAATACAGATACAGAGAATAACAAAAATACAAAAGAAAATGATGATGGAGAAAATCATTAGTAAAAAATATTATGTTTTTATAACTTGGATGTTAAATTAAAAAATTTACAAGAATTCTTTCCCAATATCTTTTCTAAATCTTATTTTTCCATGTATATATCTAGCAGCTTCATATGCTGTATTTCTTGCTTCTAGTAATGTTGGAGCTGTTGTTAATATTGCTAACGTACGACTAGATGTTGTTAAGATTTGGTTGTCTTGCTGATTTACACTACCATAAAACAATGTTACATTTTTAATTTGACTTATTTTTTCATGATCAATCATAATTGGCTGATTTTTAACTGGATTCTCAGGATATCCTTCTGGGACAACATATAAACAAAAAGTCGCTTTATTCTCAAAAGATGGCTTTTTTAATGTCTTGTTGGTTATCTGTTTAGCAACTTCAATAAATGGAGTTTTAAGTAACGATAATACGTTCATTGCTTCAGGATCTCCAAAACGGGCATTAAATTCAATAAGGAAAGGACCGTTGATAGTCTGCATAAATTGCCCATAAATAATGCCCTTATAGGGCTCACCAGTCTCTCTTTTAACTGCTTGGACAGCTTTTTTCATTATGTCTATGGTTTTTTCAAGGGTTTCATTAGAAATATAGGGTAATTGTTGGTCTGGAAATGAAATTGCCCCCATACTGCCTGTGTTTGGTCCTTGATCATTGTCATAAGCTCTTTTGTAGTCTTTTACTAAAGGCATAATGTAAATTTCTCTGCCATCAGTAAAAGCTTGGGCAGTGAACTCAGTTCCTTTAAGCTTTTGCTCAATAATTACAGCTCCATCTTTTTTTATTAATTGCATAGCATAATCTACTGCTTGTTCTATATCTTGAAAATGATCACCAGTTATTTTTACTCCTTTACCACCTGTAAGACCATCTGGCTTTATTGCTGCCTCGAAATTCAATTCTTTTAACGCATGTCTCACTTCATTCTCATTCTCGCAAACGAAAAAGATTGGATTTCCTGGGATATTATATTGTTCCATTAACTTCCGCGCAAATATCTTAGAAGTTTCTATCTGAGCTGGTTTTTTATATGGACCAACTACAGGGATGCCATATGTTTCTAAAGTGTCGGCATATCCTAAACTTAATGGTTTTTCAGGACC
Source organism: Candidatus Heimdallarchaeota archaeon (assembly GCA_027061945.1). Lineage (GTDB taxonomy): Archaea > Asgardarchaeota > Heimdallarchaeia > Heimdallarchaeales > JAJRWK01 > JAJRWK01. The sequence continues at coordinate 10,839 of JAMOVR010000250.1, read as the reverse complement.
GATTACAGCAAGATCTGCTTTGACATTTTTTATCCATGAAAAGTCAGTGTCTAATGATTGTTTAAAAATAACCTTACTTGACAGTCTAATTATCCCTGGATTTTTTTTGTCTAATATGCTGATAATGTTTGCACCACTTTTTTTTAAAGCTAAAGCTATCGCGTGTTCTCTTGCGCCACTACCAATTAAAATGACATTATTTTCCATTTTTTTCACTCACCCTTAACCAATAATTCTTTTTTAGCTTTTAATTTTTAAATTAGCATTATTTTCTGAGTGTCCCCTAATTGTTTAGAGGCTTGTTCATAATGAGAAGAATCTACTGGGATTTTCTTTTCAGTGATTAGTAACCTTATCTTTTCGGCATGTTTTGTTGGATAATGACCCGTAATACAAGCAGTACAGAGTTCTTTGTTTTCTAAAGCAATTCTTAGATCGTCTAATTTCTGATAGTATAATTCATCAGCGTCTAATTCTTCTTTGATTTGTTGTATTGTTTTGTTATGGGCAATTAATTCAGTCTCTTTAGGGAAATCTATTCCATAATAACAGGGATATTTCTGTGGGGGGCAGGTAACTGCAATACCAACTTTTTTGGCTCCTAATTCTTTTAGCTTTTTAATGATTTTTTTGCTTGTAAGGCCCCTTACAATGCTATCATCAACAACTAAAAGTTTCTTGTCTTTTATAAGATCCCGAACAAAATGATATTTCAGTTCAGCTGCATTTTTTCTTTCATCGCTATCAGGGATAATAAACGTTCTTAATAAAAGACGATTTTTTATGATTGCCTCTCTAAAAGGAATTCCTAGTTTTTCAGCTAAACTGGTCGCTGCTACTTTAGAGGTGTCAGGAACTGGAACAACATAATCATAATGAGCTCCTTTTTCAATAATCTGTTTAGCTAGTTCACGCCCTAAATTTAAACGAGCTTGATAAACACCAAGCCCTTCAATTTTACTACAAGGATTAGCAAAATATACCCATTCAAACATACAATGAGCTTTTTTGGGTTTTTTAACAAGCTGGTTAGAAGTTATTTCAAAAATATTTTTCCCATTAATTAATGTTTCAGATATTTGGACTGTAATTAGTTCACCTGCTTTTACGTCCCTCCATTCATTGATGCCAAGAAACTCATGAACATAGCTTTCTGAAGAGGAAACCGCAAGTTTATCGTTATAACCAAATGCTAAGGGACGAATACCGTAAGGGTCTCTAAAAGTAAATAACTTTTTTTCAAATATCCCTGAAATCGCATATGAACCATCAATCGTTTCCATAAATTCCAAAACGGCACGTTCTAAATTTTTATCATGCTTCTTTAATAAATATCCTAAGTAATCAGCAATAAATTCAGCGTCACTTTCATATTGAGTGTCAACGAGCATGGGAATATTTGTTATATTTCCATTATGAGAAATAACGACAGGTACACCTTTTTTAGACTCAAAAGGCTGAGCAAATTTTTCTAAAGTCGTGTTTTTACCTCGACTTCCAAAAGTAGGATATCTTGTGCTTCCAATCAAGAAAAGTGGGCGATATTCAGGATTTTCAATAGGTATCTCTTTCGGAAGACCGCGGGCTTTCTTGATTATATATTCTCCTGTTTCATTATTTCTCCATGCTAAGCCAGAAGCATCTTGACCTCTATGTGAAAGCAATTGCAACGCGTTAATAGCGTTACCCAAACTTATTCCACCAATTATTCCTAATGTTCCACACATTTTTTATCACCCTTCAAGAATTAGAATGTGACGTGATACGGACTATTCTATCGTTAATAACTTCAAAATTATTGGATAACATTATTTGGGCTGCTTCTACTATTGCTTCATGTTCTTTCTCTAATATTCGTTGGGAAAGTGTCTCTTCATTATCCGTGTCATATACCGGAACAGCTTTCTGAACAATTATAGGGCCTCCGTCCACATTCTCAGATACAAAATGCACAGTACATCCTGTGATTTTTACTCCGTAATCTAAAGCTTGCTTTTGAGCATGTAGACCTTTAAAGCAAGGCAATAATGAAGGATGAATATTTATCATCCGATATCGGAACTTTTCAATAAGATAATTCGTAATGACTCTCATATAACCTGCAAGAATTACATGTGTGATTTGTTTAGGGCTCAAGTATCTATTGTAAATCTCAACTTCATGATCACGACGAGAGTTAAATTTCCTATGGTCAACAATAACTGTTTCTTTTCCATATTCTTCAGCTATTTTAAGACCTTTGGCATCGGGATTATTTGACACAATTAAAACTATTTTACCAGGCAATTTTCCGTTTTTTTCTGCTTTTAAGAGAGCAGTCATATTCGTGCCCCTACCGGAAATAAAAACTGCTACTCTCGGAAATTTTTCTTTCATTCGTATTTCACCCCAAAAACCTCTAAAGAAATTTTATGGCCTTCTGAAATAACTTCTCCCAAAACAATAGGGCTTTCTTTCTCTTCTTTAAGAATTTCAATCGTTTTCTCAACATATGGGCTTGGAACTATAATTATGAACCCAATACCCATATTAAACGTTTCAAACATTTGAGGTAAAGATACAAGTCCTTTCTCTTGGATCTCTGAAAAAATGGGAGGAATTTCTGGCCATTGATTTATTTTAAAGTGTAATTCGGTATTTAATCGCTTGAGTTTAGTTATTCCTCCCCCAGTAACGTGGACCATGCCTGTTATTGGGATTTCTTTTTCTAATAGCTTTTTTATTGGCTTAACATAAATTTTAGTAGGTTTCAAAAGTTCTTCTCCAACTTTAGTTCCCCACGGAAAATTGTCGTTTATGTCATAGTGTTGCAAAAGAACTTTTCTTGCTAAGGTATAACCATTACTATGAAGACCATTAGACAATAAACCAATTATTTTATCTCCTTTATTGATTCTTGATCCATCCACCAGTAAGTTCATTTCTCCAATACCTATTGCAGTCCCTGCTAGATCATAGGGATTCTCCCCAGGTCCATTTATCATTTCAGGGACAACTGCTGTTTCACCACCCAATAAAGGCATCTCAGAAATGTCACACCCTTTTTCTAATCCCTTAGCGATTTGATTTAACAACTCAGTATCGTCTTTTTTAATTGCTAGATAGTCAACAAATCCGACTGGGATAAAACCAGCAGCAATTAAGTCATTCACATTCATAGCAACACAATCAATTCCTACAGTATCGTGTTTGTTAGCCATTTGTGCAATGAAAAGTTTAGTTCCAACTCCATCTGTAGTAACACCAATTACTTTGTCTCCAATTTTAATTCCACGTGCGAAGGCTTTCTCAGAAAGTATAGTTCCATTGCTAGTTTTTTTAACAACTTTAAGAAACGGTTCAAAAATTTCTTCTTTCTGAGTTTGGAAATAACGACCAATTTGTTCACCCTTTTCAAAAATGCCATATATACTTAAGATCTCATCTACCTTTTTTGTAGCAAGTCCCGTATATGTTTCTGGATTTAGTAATTCCTCAATTTTATTTGGAGAAAGAACTGCCCTAATGTCAGGATGGTTCTTAACTGCCTCCTCAAAGTCTTTTGCATCTGAAAGTTCATTCAAGATCTCATGTGCTTTTTGTCTTCCTAAAGAATTAGATAAAGCAATCATTATTCTTTCGGCCAATTGCCTTCCTTGCAAATAGTAAAGATTCCTTCGGACATTATCTTTGTTAATTTTTAATCCGTTCAAGATATAAGATAATTGCTTAGTAATATAATGAGTTAAAATTGTAATTGTGGGAATAGTGATTCTTTCAAGACTAGAATTTGTTAAATCTCTTTCATGCTCCAAAGAGATGTTCTGAAGCATGGAGTTTACTTGAGATTGGATAAATCTTGAGATGCCACATACTCTCTCAGATTTATGAGGATTTCTCTTTTGAGGCATTGTAGATGATCCTACTTGCTTTTTCTTAAATGGCTCCATTACCTCTCCAATTTCAGTTCTCTGAAGATTACGAATCTCCTTAGCTATACGGTCATAAACCGAAGCAACTAAGGCAAGACTTAATGAATAGTCCGCAAGGAAAAATCTAGAAATTACTTGAGTTTTTATTGGAGGAGTTTCAAGTTCTAATAATCTTAAAAACACTTTTTCTGGTTTGTCAGTGCTTAACGCAGCATATGTCCCTACTGCTCCTGAGAGTTTACCATATTCTACTTTAGTATTATCCAGCCTTTTTTGAGCTATAGAAAGTTCATATAGGAAATTTGCAAATTTAAATCCCATTGTAATTGGTATTGCATGTTGCCCATGTGTTCTACCTATTGCAGGAAGGTCTCTATATCTCAAAGCTAATTTAGTTAGTGCTTTACGAACTTCGGTTATTGATTGAAGAAGAATTTTTTTTGCTTCTTTTAGCTGAAGACCAAGAACAGTATCGTTAATATCTTGAGATGTAGCACCATAATGGACATATCCACCGTAATTAGGACATTGCTCTGCGATAGCTTTTACTAATGCCATAATATCATGGTTAGTTTCTGCTTCAATTTCTTTAACCCGAGACAATTTGACTTTCTCAGGAACAGCATTAATCTTAATTTCTTCAGCAGCTTCTTTTGGGATAATTCCTGTTTCTGCAAGGGCTTGGGCAATTGTGGATTCTACTTTTAACATTAATCGGTGCTTGTTTTCTTCCGAAAAGACTTGATTAATTTCTGTTTGATATCTTTCAACCCAATCAATCATTTTTAATCACTTTTACAGATACTAAGAATCCTTGCAGCCAGATGAGCGGCATTTGAACCATTATCAATACCCACAGTTGCAACAGGTACTCCTTTAGGCATTTGGGCAATACTGAGTAGTGCATCTAATCCTCCTAAAGCAGCATTCACAGGCACACCAATAACCGGCTTTTTGGTTAAAGAAGCTACAACACCGGGAAGTGCTGCAGCTAGACCCGCAATACAAATAAAAACTTTAGCTGGAGAACTTTCTACAATCTGTTTAACTTTATCTGGTTCTCTATGAGCCGAAGCGTAAGAGACCTCATATGATATTTTAAGTTCCTCTAAGACTTTTGTTGCTTTAAACACTATTTTTTCATCACTTTTACTTCCAGCAATGATATGTACTAACACTTTACTCATTTTTCAAGCCTCCATCCAAGAAGGAATATTTTCTTCAAACCATTGGAAAAGAGTAGCAATGTTAACATTAAGTTCATTTATATGCCAAGAACCTTCAGAAATCGTTTTTCCAATAATTGTAAATGATACATCATGATTCTCAGATAATTCCTTAATTAGACCCATATTCTCTTCTTCAATTTCTAGGATATACCTACCAGGACCTTCAGCAAACCAAAATACTGGAGAATAAAGTAACTTAAGAGAATTATGGAATTCTATTCCTTTATTGCTCTCTAAGCTCATTTTTACAAGGGTTTTAAGCAACCCTCCCTTTCCAATGTCATTTGCACTTAGTAATATCTCCTTATTAAATAATTCAAGTAATAGCTTCATGCTTCTTCGTTCTATTTCGGGATTATATTTTGGTGGTTTTCCAGTCATTATGTCTTTATTCCTTAGAAATTCTGACCCTTCAAGGTTTTCTGGTAATGGTCCGATCATTAATAGTAAAGATCCAGATTTCCGGAAGAATTGTTTTAATGGTTCTTTATCTTTAGAAATTAATCCTACCGCACCAATTACTGGCGTTGGTAGAATTTTTTTTCTTTGTTTTTCTTTAGTAATGGTCTCATTATATAGTGAAACGTTTCCACCAACAACAGGTATCTTAAAGTCATTAGTTACTTGAGCTATTCCTTTAATAGATTCTACAAATTCTGTATATGCATCAGATTTCTCGGGATTACCAAAGTTAAGATTATCAACTAATGCAATTGGTTTTGCTCCAGTAGCTACTATACTTCTAATTGCATCCATAGCAGAGTTAGCGGCGCCGTTGAATGGATCTAAATAGACTTGGTATGGAATAGAAGTCAATGATAAAGAAATTTTTTCACCGTTTTCTAAATGGAGAATAGCAGCTCCTGGACCTGGTTCACCACTTGTTCTTGCTTGAACAGTATGGTCATACTGTTGATAGATCCATCTTTTAGAAGATATATTGGGGTTTTTCAAATGTTCTTCAAACTCTTTTAAAATAGACCCATTTGGATTTATAACCACTGGTTGTTGTCTATCTAGTAATAATTCATTTACAGGAATAATGTTTCTTTCAGGTTCTATGAATCCATTTACTAGTACTTCAATTGGGATATTAACAACAATGTTATCATTATATTTTGCAACAAAATTCTTTGTATCTGTAACTTTACCAATTATTGAAAAGGGAATTTCATGCTTTTCAATAATTTTAATTACTCTTTCTAGTTTTTCTGGTTTAACAGTAATAATCATTCTTTCTTGTGACTCTGATATCAATATTTCCCATGCTCTCATGCTTTTTTCTCTAAGAGGAATTTTATTTAGTTCTATTTCGCAACCTGTCCCTCCTCTTTCGCACATTTCGCTCACAGCACAAGTTAATCCGCCTCCTCCAAGATCCTGCATACCGTCAATAAGCTTATTTTTGTTAAGTTCTTCTATTACATCTATTAATATTTTCTCGGTAAGAGGATCTCCTATCTGAACAGATCCCCTTTCTTCACTTGACTGATCTGCTAAATCATCACTAGCAAAGGTAACACCATGTATTCCATCTCTACCTGTAGTAGATCCAAAAAGAACAAAATAGTCTCCAGGGGAGCGAGCAATAGATCTTACAACCTCACTCTTCCGTACTAATCCAACACACATTACGTTTACAAGACAATTATCTGTATATGACCTATCAAATTCTATTTCTCCCCCTACCGTAGGGACACCAACAGAATTACCATAATTGGCAATTCCTTGAACAACTTGTTCAAATAAAAATCTGGAATGGTTTTCTTCTATAGGACCAAATCTTATAGAGTCTAAAAGAGCAATAGGATGGCAACCTTGAGAAATAATGTCTCTAATGATCCCACCGACTCCAGTGGCGGCGCCGTTGAATGGATCAATTGCGGAGGGATGATTATGACTTTCCAATGCTAAACCAATTAGATAATCATCACTTATTTCAACTAAACCTGCCCCCTCACCAATTCCTAAATAAACTGATGGGTCATCTTTATAAAATAAGTGAAAGTGTCTCTTTGAAGATTTATAAGAAATATGCTCTGACCACATTACTTCTACCATTGCTTCTTCTTCAGCAGTAGGTTCTCGGCCGAGCTTTTTAACCAATAACGTTCTTTCTTTATCATTCAGCATTTTGCTTCCTCCAAAAAAGCTTGAATTATTTTTCCTCCATGATTAGACCTGTGAAATGATTGATAAGAACGCTCAGGATGGGGCATCATTCCCACGACATTACCTTTTTCGTTGGTTACACCGGCAATATTGCTAATTGAACCATTGGGATTGCTTTCAGAACTTATTTCTCCCTTGTTATTGCTATACTGTAATACTACTTGTTTATTAGTAATAATCCGATTCAATCCTTCGTCATCTATATAAAATCTACCAGAATAATGAGCAATTGGCAAATACAAAATCTCAGAAAACAAGTTGGATAAGAATCCTTTTTTGGCAACAATTTTCGTATTTACCCATTTGGAAATAAATCTAGTAGAAGTGTTCTTTACTAATGCCCCAGGTAAAAGATTTAATTCTACTAAAATCTGAAAACCATTACATACCCCTAAAACTGGTTTCCCCGCAGAGACATGCTCTTTAAGTTTATCTGCCGTTTCTGTTGTTTTAACAACAGCCCCCGGCCGTAAATAATCTCCGTAAGAAAAACCTCCTGCAATGTAAATTCCATCCATCTCATAAATTTTTTCAGCTTCAAAATGTGGAATAAGAATTGCTTCTGCATTCATTGATCTTAATGCTTTAATAGTTTCTATTTCATTATTTGTTCCAGGATACCTTAAAACACCAATCTTGACCATCGCTTTCACCATTTATTACTTTAATAAAAATTAATCTCGTAATTTTCGATAAGAGGATTAATCAAGAACTCCTCTATCGCATGGTCAAGCTTTTCTAAAACATCGTTAATATTTCCACCATTAAATTCTAAATCAATGATTTTACCTATTCTTGCATCTTTAATTGTATCCAAACCAAGTCTTTTCAAAGCTCTTTTTACCACAGCCCCTTGAGCATCAACAATTCCACTTTTTAATCTGACATTAAGTGTTATCTTAAAATCTGGATCTTTAATCTTTTCGATCTCAATATTTTCTAATCTTCTCAAGACTTCTTTGTACGCTGCTAAAACATCTCCTTTGTCCTCTCTAAAGACATCTTTATCAAAAGATTCCTGTGTTCCCTTTAGCCATAAACGAATACTGTCAGGAGTTATCTCATCTGCTAATAAAATGTTTCCTTGATTATCTATTCCAAATTCAAGCTTAAAATCAACTAAATCAAAACCAATTCTTCCAAACAATTCTTTTAAATAATGATTTATGACCAGTGTATAAAAACGCGTTTTTTCAAATGTTTCTTTATCTATTAAACCTAGTTTTATAGCAACATCTGGTGTTATTAAAGGATCATGTAACTCATCACTCTTCAAAAATAGTTCAAAAATAGGTTGGTCAAATTTTAAACCTTTTTCAATTCCATATCTCCTAACAAAACTTCCTGCTGCAATGTTACGAACTACGAATTCGATTGGTAGTATTTTTACGTATTTTGCAATAATTTGTTTTTCATTTTCTTGTTTTACGAAATGAGTTGGAATCCCTTTATTCTTAAGAAAATCATAAATTAAGTTTGAAATCTTAAGGTTAATCATTCCTTTACCTTGTTTTTGATCTTTTTTTACTCCATCAAAGGCGGTTAAATCGTCTTTGTAGGTTATTCTTACAAGGTCTTCACTTATTCTTTCAACTATTTTCGCTTTTCCTTCGTATTTCTGATTTATTTCTAATACTTGTGTTGGAATTACTAAAAACGGTTTTTGCATAATTATGCAACCCCTGGGGTTGTTTTGACTTACATGTGATGCACAGTAATAATATTTTAAAAAATTGTTGAGTGTGACATTTTTAATAAAAACAAAAATAACATGATTATAGCTCTTATTTAGACAAAAAGTTATTTATTCACGTTAAATTTTAATTCTGATTTCTTTTTCATGTTCTGGAATTATCTCAATTATTTCTTTTTCAGATTTCATTACTTTTAATAGCCTAGGCATTTTTGTTGCAATAATATGCAATGTATTTTTGTCTAATTCTAAGCGCCGAATAATTGAACTTTCCAAAGGTAAGCGTTCACAAACTATTTTTTTATGCTTTTTAATATCGATCCCATAAAATAAGTACCAAATCTTTTCCTTTTCAAAAACTAACATATCTCTAATAAACATGTTTACATCTGAAGCAGCCCACATATGATGCCCATCGCCCATACCACCAAATTTTGTTCTTGGATTAATTCCCTCAGGCCAAGTAAATGTAGGCGTCCCATAAGAAAGCAATTTATTCCAAATTTTTATTGAAACACTTCTTTCTCCTCTCCATAAATGGGAATGTGCCACGTGTAATGATAAATAAGTACCTAATGCCATATGCCCGTTCCTTTGGAAGAAAAGATCATCATACCAACTAACTTCCTTAATTTTTTCTAACGTTCGAGTAATTCGTTCATCTTTTTCAGGGAAAATTCTTAAAGGATACAATGATGATACACTTCCAATCATTGCTGAGTCATATTTTCTTCTAGGACTTGTAGGAATCGCTTTATCCTCTAGTTTTTTTTCTACTATTTTTAAAGAATGTATAATGTCATTTCGATAATTCTGGTACCATTCTTTGGCCAACTCTGCTTTTTCATGTTCTCCTGCTTTTTCTAATAAATAACTTGCTTCAAGTATTCCTCGTAACGACCAGAATTGATCCCAGTAATAAGAGTCAGTTCCTCCAAAATGTTCGGCTGAGAATCCAGGGGGAAGAAGTCCAACATATTCTTCGCTAATCGGTATCCAATTGTTTCTTTTATCTTCTATCCACTTAGTTGCCTTCCAAACACTATTTATTATTTGGTCTAAGAAATCATTGTCTTTACTATGTTTGTAATATTTACTAATGGTATAAATTGCTTGACCATTTGCATCCCATTCACCTTTTTGAGATACAAAATAACCATTTCTTGTTTGTCTTTTAGGATACGTTCTAAGAATTGCTTCTACCTCTTGATATCTGCCTAATTGAAGAAGAGCTGGGAGAATATAAGCATTATCTCTTATCCAGAAATGATGATAATTTGCTGGTCCGGGAGTTATTGACGTTCCATCCCATATCATAAGGAGATCAACGGCAGTTGCTTTAAACACTTTATTAATATCAGAATTGGCTATATGGATAATTGGTAATGTTGGAAGTGTTTCTTTCCAATATTCATCAAAAGTATTATTTGGAGGTTCTGCATTGATGTTACCTTCCATAAATATACGAGCACCAATTGCACCTCCACTAAATACAAATAGAGCTGTAGCTAATCCGATTTCAGAATTATATTCATAGTTTTCAGTTAACTTAAGTGGTTTCTCATATGGATCTGCAGGGTCATCAAATGGGTATTCACCAAGAAGATAATAATCATAATCGGTAGTTAAGAAAATTCGTGATTCTGGATTTAGATAGACATTGCGGCCAACTACCTTAATCTTATTGACAAAAGTAATTCCATCGTAGTTATAGGGTCTCAATGCTAAGACGATCTTATAATCATTTTCTTCTTCTAATTCTGGATATACATCGATACATGCCCATTGGCCTAAAGAATCTCCTTCGGTATAGATCTCCCATGAAATTGTAAAG
>JAMOVR010000249.1 GCA_027061945.1 Candidatus Heimdallarchaeota archaeon | reverse complement strand
TAATTTATTTAAGGCAAAAAAGTTATTACTTAACATGAATTTTAGTAAAGAGGTGGACTTAAGGGAAAACAAGTGCTATTCTTTAAGAAAATATTGTTTAAGGTTTAACTATAAAAGAGGCACGATTTTATTGAATTGATCTTGTAAGTCAATATATCCTTTTTAGGTGTATGATTATGACAAATTTAAAAAATATATCATTGCTGCCATATTTGCAAAACAATGTTTTTTGTCTTCATTTCGAGTTTGAAAATATCGACGATATCGACCATCAAAGGATTTTGTTAGATGATGCGATAAATGATCCTATCAGTAAGATATATAAGGCTTCTATTATGTCCTCTTCTGGAACATGTCTCAATAAACTTATTGCCCTTATCTCTTCCGATACATATTTATTGTCACGAATTGATAAGGAGCTAGTTTCAAATAAACTTATTGATGGGCTATGGTGTGATACTATAGATTTTTATGCTTCATTATCGGAACCTTTGCAATCAATTACTTTAGTACAACAAGATGAAAGCCCTGCTCAGAGGTTTAAATCTCTTTTTTTCTGCAAAACAAAGCACCAATATTTTCATCCACCTTGTCCTTATTGTGGAGAAGACTTGGAGCTATTGGAAGATGATATTCTTCTAGAATCTAAAGGATTGCCACCTTATTCTTCTACATTAGATCGCTTTCTTTTTTGTCCAACCTGTCTAACTAAAGGTCATGATAGTTTTTTTGCTTATCAAAACCCCTCTTTTCAGGGCAGCGGAGTCTCTGTTCAGGATAGCCGTCATCTGATTATGCTATGGAAGCATCTTTTCAATGTTTCCAATAATGTTACTGCAAACTTGCCATGTTTTGAATGCTTGGAGAGGGATATTTGTTTTAATGGTAATTTAGAAGCTATGAAGAATATTTTTATTTTTGCATTTTATCCTTTTTACATGCTTTTGCTAAAAGCACCTGCTATGTCAGCCCGTTTTTATCTTGACCTTGTTTCTGGTAAGGTTGATAATTCTTCAGATGTTCCAAGAGCTCTTTTTTTTAAATTAGATCATCCTAATTCTTTTTATGAAGTGTTATTTTTAAAACTTTCGTTTCTTTCCCAGCTTTATAAAGACCTTTTTCAAAAACAGACCAATAAAAATTTTAGGGCATCAGAGTTAATGGATAGATTATGGATAGATCTGCCCGAAACCTCACAGCTTTTACCATCTCTTTGGTCATTTCGCCCTAGAATTTTGGGACTACTAGAGGATATTCAAAAAATTGGCAAGCCTAAACCATTTTTAAACCATATTTTCTTAGATTTTGCACTAATTTGGTTTTCTGTTCTTTGTTTAAACAAAAAAAATAGCCATTTTACAATCAAAGAACTCATAGAAAATCTTATTACTTTAATTGAATCAAAAGAAGCTTTTTCTTATGATTCATTAAATGATAGCATAAAAAAGGTATTAAATCCTTGTAATTTGTTTTGGGATGGTTGTGCTTTTGAGATTACAGAACAACATTATCAGCTTTGGCAAGAAGTTATGGACTTAGGAATTGAGTTAATTAGATTAGCTTGGCAACCATCCAATGTTCAACAAGTAACTAGTATCTTAGAAAAGATGGAGTCAGTCGCTGAAAAAGCTAAAACCTATATGTTTGTAGATAAAGAAAGAAATTATTCGGATAATTCCATTGATTTTGTTGAACTTGAGATAGCCAAAGTGCTTGACCAGCTTATTTCAACATGGCAACAAAATAGCATAGCTAAAAAA
>JAMOVR010000248.1 GCA_027061945.1 Candidatus Heimdallarchaeota archaeon | reverse complement strand
GTTCTCCTTAAAAAGTTTTTCTACCTTGTCGAAAAGTTCCTCGGCCACCTTTCCGACTTTTTCCAAATTTTTTTTATTATAGTACTTGGTTATGACCATTTTATCTGGCAAAACCTGCACGAAGGCGAAGCGCCGGCGTACAGCATAGTCTATGTGGCCGATGCTCCGATCCGCCGTGTTCATGGTGCCAATGATGTAGAGGTTGGTAGGGATCTTTAAAGATTCAACGCCGTAAGGAAGGCGCACGGGTTCTCCTCTATATTCCAAAGCATATATCAGCTCTCCCAACACTGCCGCCAAATTGGCCCGATTGATCTCGTCAATGACGAGAATGTAAGGTTTCTCAGGATTGTTGGCAGCTTCTCTACACATTTCTACAAAGATTCGATCTTTGACCTCGTATTTTATTTGGCCATCTTCCGTGGTTGTGACGGAAATTCCTCGCACAAAGTCTTCATAATTATAAGAAGGGTGGAACTGAACGATCTCCCACGTCCCGTCCGGGCTGTTTCCGGGTTTGAATCTTTTTTCTTCAAATTCTTTTGAACTAGGGTTTAGCCCCAATATCCGTGCGGCCAATTCTTTGGCACGGTACGTCTTCCCCGTCCCCGGCGGACCGTAAAGAATGATTTGTTTATTATGCTTTAATAGCTGTGCCAGATTATTTGCCATAGCTTTCTCCGTTATTTTATCTATCAGTTCAAATATCCTTTTTTTCAGTTCTTGCTTGTTAAGCTTGATTAAAGTCATTCTAAACTTTTCTAAGACCTCCCAAGTTTCATTTCCGGTCCATTTGTGCAGAACTTTGATATTTCTAACCAAACTATGATTGCGCCTGAACCAGGCTTTGTCGGCAGTATATGGTTCCGAAATGACTTCCACTAATGCAATTGGTTTTTCGCCACGATGAATTAATACTTTGTCACCAATTTTCATTTCTTTGCAAAAATAGCGTAAAACTGTTTTAAATTTTTCTCCTCCCGCACATCCGCAAAGTTCTTTATTGTTTTCGATGACTGTTTCAAGTAAATCAATATTATTGCAGGGATCATTGAAGAATTCGTAATATTTAATTCTATCTTCTTCAGAAAGGTCTTCTATATTACACCCACAACCTAATCCAATAACTTTTTCCTCGATAACATCATATGTATCCTTTTCAGGATTTTTACTGTGTTCTGGGAATAATTGCATTATCCAAATCATAAATAAACTCCTTATTGCAGTTTGCTAAATTTTTAAAAATGTACTTTAAAGGTTATCAAGTAAAGTTGTCAAGTAAAAATGTCCGCAGGAACCCGATAAAAATGCCCTTTTGGTTGCCAGAAGAGATCTTCTCCGCAAGATTTGCATCGTAAGATCAGGCTATAGAAGCCGCACACTATGACTTCTTCGTGTACCTGAGTTGTTGTTTGTTTCAGTTCTGTAAGCTGGTCTATTATTTCCAAGCTCTCCTTTTCGCAAAAAGGGCATGCCTTCAAGTGTCGGCTTAGAAGTTCAAATGCTGTTTCGTCTGGCTCAATTAATTCGCGAGCAATGTGACAGAAGCTTCTTAAAAATTTCCGTTTGAAAATTCCTCTTCTAGAGTCAAAATTGTCTGTAGGTAATCCCTTTACGACTTCTACGGGGTAACTAAAAATTTGCTGAGAAATTTCTCGTCTCAGTCTTCTAATTCGCTTTTTGGGTGCGTCTCTTGGGCATATTATTAGCGTAAAGTTCGCAAGATAATCTCTAAAGGTGAACTCCTCCAAGGCTGGCCTTTTCT
>JAMOVR010000247.1 GCA_027061945.1 Candidatus Heimdallarchaeota archaeon | reverse complement strand
TTTAATCAACGAATTTTTCTTGTATAATTTTCTATTTCCTAAAATAACAATCTCAATCTCATGAGGAAGGGAATTTCCCCTGATAAAGTTAAAAAATAATTATTTCAAGCCTGTTTCGAGTCTTGCAATCACATATCGCTGTATTTCACTAGTTCCTTCATATATCTCTGTGATTTTAGCATCCCTAAAGTAACGTTCTATTGGGAGTTCTTTACTGTAACCCATTCCTCCATGGATTTGAACTGCTTGATGGGCCACAAACATCGCTGTTTCAGAAGCGAACAACTTAGCCATAGATGCCTCTAAAGTATATCTCTCTCCAGTCTTTTTAGACTGCATCTTCTTCCAAGCAGCATTATACACTAAAAGTCTAGAGGCTTCTATCCTTGTTTTCATATCAGCGATTTTCTGTTGTATCATTTGGAACTTGCCAATTGGCTGACCAAAAGCATATCTTTCTTTAGAATACTGGACACTCGCCTCATATGCCGCTCTTGCAATCCCTACTGATTGTGCAGCAATACCAATTCTGCCAGCATCTAAAACAGACATGGCAATCTTAAAACCTTGCCCTTCTTCACCAAGTCTGTCTTCTATTGGTACTTTATAGTTATTAAAAGCTATTTCACAAGTTGCGGAAGCACGTATTCCTAATTTAGGCTCAGTTTTACCGCGAATAAAACCTTCTTTTTCAGTATCAATTATAAAAGCTGTTACACCTTTGTGTTTTAATTCTGGTTGAGTTTGTGCAAATAAAATGATGTACTTTGCTACTGGTCCACTGGTAATCCATGACTTCCTACCGTTAATAACATAATATTCTCCATCATCAGACAATTCTGCTTTTGTCTTAATGTTACCCGCATCAGAACCAGACTGCGGTTCTGTCAAGGCATAAGCTCCGATTACTTCCCCAGTAGCAACAGGAACAACATATTTTTTCTTCTGTTCTTCAGTCCCATATTTCATTATTGCATGGTTGTATAACGAGTTATTTACAGACACAATAGTACTGTGCGCAGCATCAGCAGCGGCAATTTCCTCCATCACTATTACATAGGCGAGTGTATCCATTCCAGCGCCGCCATATTCCTCAGGGACTTCGATTCCCATTAATCCCATCTCTCCCATTTTTTTAATGGTTTCCATGGGAAATTCACCTGATGCATCGTATTTCGGCGCTACGGGGACGATCTCGTTTTGGGCAAATTTCCTTACTTCCGATTGCAGTATTTTATGTTCTTCACTTAGTTCGAAATCCATATGTGTAGTTGTATAAATTCGTATTTCATAACTTTTTTTCCCCATTGTTGATCGAAAGTAACCATTTGATATCACTAAAAGTCAATTGAAAAAAAATACTTAGAAAGTTAATAATTAAATAAAGAAAATAAAGCTCTTAAGAATTATCGGTTAAACAGGAAAATAAGCTAATGTCGTGGGATACCTCTTACTTTCGCAAGTGACTTGCTACTTCGTGAAGATCACTTGCACCATTACCCCTTCCTTGTTCCGTAATGAATAGTCTAATTAGTTATTATGCTTTTTTTCTTAATCGCTATGGAATGTTCTAATTCTGTTTCGCCTTAGTTTGCCCAACCATATAAAAAATGAAATTGTCGGCCTTTTTCTATCTCCTATCTTTTGGAAGAAAGCTTCCTGTCGACATTAATTAAAAATATTCTTTATTTGAATACTTCTACCATTAATTCTCTCGTTTTTTTATCTAATTTTGAAGATGGTTTCTTGCCAGACTTGATATCTGTGAAAGAACGATATAATAAAACGTTAAAGGTATTAGAAACAGGATTAAACATAATATCAATAGTCTGAAAACCGACCGCATAAAATAATAATGCCATAACTAATGCCCAAATAATTCTAGAGACTATGGAAGTATTAGCTAGCTCTGCTAGTTCAGGAAATTTATAGCCATAATACGCTCCTGAAACAATAAAAAGAATAAATGCAATTCCTTTTCTGAGATTATCAATAATTGCAAAACCAATTGTTCCTCCGACAGTAGTAATGAATGTTTTGAAAACGGTTTTAGCAGATTCTTTGTATGCTTGAGTCATACTTCTAACTTTTTTAGTTACAATAATAACAAGAGTATATTTACCGATGTATTCAATAGCAGAAGCAACAGTAGAACCAACACTATTAGCCACAGAAGTTGAACTTCGGAAAGATAGAAATCGAAATAGTTTTTTAGACAAGTAATCTAATCGGAACAGATTAGTAATATTTCCTCCAGTAATATTGGATGTGGAATAGCTTTTTCTTCTTGACTTAAACCATGCTACAAAGGTCATTAAGAAAGCATATTTTGCTATTGGCCCTTTCAGTTCTTTTACTGTCTTACTAGCATGGGAATAAACTGGATCTCCTGGCTTAGTATACCACTCATCGGCATAAGCAATATTATGTGCATCAGCAAATGCCCTTGAGCCAGCAATTATAAAAAGAACTAACCAGTAATAGATTACACCTGCTATTAAGCTCAGATATGGATGAATATTAAAAGCGACTGTTGATACTGCAAATGCTCCACTTACTCCTAATAAATTCGCTAAAAGCACAAAAACACCAGCCCCCAACTGTGGTACTATCATCGTAGGATTACCAGCAACTATTTCCGCGCTTTTTTCTATTAATCTGGCAGACACTCTAAGTTTTTTCCGGAAAATAATGAGAAATATTAGTAATAATGCTCCGAGAATGGCGCCTCCTAAATAATTAGAATCCCAGTTTGATTGCCAATACAAAAAGAAAGACCCGCCAATAAATAAGAAAGGCGTTATCCATGCAACTAGTAGAATTACTTCTTCACCGACTAATGCAACAAGTACTATTTCCAGAAAACCAACAACAAAAGCTATACCTAAAACAATTAGTAATGTTAGCAGGACAGGTTTGACTATTTGATCAATAAGCATCGAAGGATTTGTTCCAATGACACTAGCGAAACGACTAACAGCAGTAAAAGCAAATGCTTGTTTAAGAAACATCAACGCACCAATAATACCAAGAACAATAACGATGACCCATACTACTCGATACATCCAATAGTAAAATTTGTCTCCACTGGACGCCATGTGTTATCAAAAAAAAGTAACACTCTTTTTTTAAATAAATAGTTTTCACTCTTTTTTGCCTTAACGCTTTTTTTCTTCTTTTTTTATGTCTTTTTTCGATGGTTTTAAAAGCACTGTTTTTCTCATTTTTCACAGACAATCTGGAATTGGTTTTCGTGACTAATCGCTGAAAATAAAAAGCACGGTACTAACAAACCAACAGATAGGAAATAGTAGTGTGCAACACACATTATGATAGGAGTGTTGAAACCATGGTTAAAATCCCTGATAAAATGAAGGCGTACTGTCCTAACTGTAAAAAGCATGTATTAATGACGGTCAAACAAGAAAAAACTACTCGACGTGGTGGAGGTCTCGGTAAAGCTGCAAGGCAAGCTAAGAGACGCCGACGCGGGTATGGTAACCAAGGTCGTTATTCAAAGAAACCAGTTACCCAGACAAAAATGGCCAGTAAAACATCCCGTAAAATCGATTTAAGATTGGAATGCCCCGAATGCAAGAAGAAATGGGCAATGAACAGACCTCGTGCAAAAAGAGTAGAATTCGTTAAAATAATGTAATAGTTCTAGAAATTAAACATCAAAAATAAATTAGTTATCTTCTCCTCTTTTTTTAGAGGGATTACACTAAGTAATTATTCCCTCAACTCGTTGAACCAAAAAAGGATCAATTTTCCTTTTCAAAAAACGAGTGGTGACTATCATGGGAATGCTATACGAATTCGAAGGAAAATCTATTTTCAAAAAACATAAACTACCGCTCCCACCATCAAAAGTAGTAACTAGTGTGGAGGAAGCAGTAAAAGCAGCCGAAGAACTGGGATTACCAGTAGTAATAAAGGCACAAACATTATCCGGTAAAAGAGGAAAAAGAGGTCTAATTAAAAAAGTAGACACCATTGACGAAGTAAAAGAAAAATCTGCTGAAATCCTCAGTAAAGAAAGCGACGGGAGACCAATAAAGAAACTATTAATAGAAAAAGTAGTTCCTATTAAACAAGAATTTTACGCTAGTGTAATGGTTGATGGTAGCCATGTCGCTTTACTAAGCATGTTTAGCCCTGAGGGTGGAATGGATATCGAAGAAATTGCTAAAACAAAGCCTGAAAAACTTGAGAAAATAATGTTTCCAATGGACATAAAACCATTTGGTTACCGTTTCTTCCCGGCACTAAAAAGACAGGGAATCACTGGAAAAGACATGGTTAAACTCGCTGGCTTCTTAAAGAAACTAGTAGAAATCGTTCAAAAAGAAGATTTAACATTGGCAGAAATAAATCCGTTGGTATTAACAGAAGATGGACAATATTTGGCGTTAGACGCAAAAGTAGTAGTTGACGATAATGCTTCATATAGACACCCTGAATGGAAAGAGTTTACCTCTCTAATTGACAGATATACAAAAGAAGAAATTGAAGCAAAAGAAGCAGGTATTTCGTTTGTGGAGCTCGATGGCGAAATTGGAATGATTGCTTGTGGTGCAGGATTAGGTATGGCTACTATGGATTTAATTAAATACTTTGGAGCAAACCCCAAGAATTTCTTAGATGTTGGTGGTGGAGCATCACCAGAAAAAGTTTCTAAAGCATTAGAAATTCTTTCTCGAGACCCCGAAGTAAAAGTGATTCTGGTAAATGTCTTCGGAGGAATCACAAGAGGAGATCAAGTAGCCTTAGGAATTATCGATGCAATAAAGAAGTTTAACATTAAAATACCCATTGTTGTCCGCCTTATTGGAACAAACCAGGAAGAGGGTGTTAAAATCCTAAAAGAACACGGTATCGAAGCATACACTGAAATGGAGCCTGCAATCAAGAAAGCCGTCGAATTAGTTAAACAACAAAAGAAATGAACTGAGTAAGAAGGTGAAAAAAATGGCAGTATTATTATATAAAAATACAAAAGTTGCAGTACAAGGAATCACTGGTTATCAAGGATCTTTTCACACTAAAAAGATGCTTGAATATGGAACAAACATAGTTGCAGGAATCACTCCAGGAAAACAAGGAATGGAAGTAGAAGGAGTACCTGTTTACGACTCATTTGAAGAGGCATTAAAACATACAGAAATAGACGCTAGTATAATTTTTGTCCCAGCCTCCTTCGTAAAAGAAGCAGCCTTCGAAGCAATTGAAGCAGGTGTAAAGCTTCTAGTAATAATTACAGAAGGAGTTCCTGTCTGGGATACTGCAGAAATCGCTTTGAAAGCAAAAGAAAAAGGAGTTACATTGATTGGGCCTAACTGTCCAGGAATCATTACCCCGGGACAAGCAAAGATGGGGATAATTCCTGGCAATATTGTTACTCCTGGAAAAGTAGGTGTTGTCTCAAGAAGCGGAACATTAACTTATGAAGTCATTCAACAACTTACAAATGCAGGATTAGGACAATCTACATGCATTGGGATTGGAGGAGACCCTGTCCATGGCATTGGGTTCTTAGAAGCATTAGAACTTTTCCAAAATGATCCTGACACCGAACAAATCGTTATGATTGGCGAAATCGGTGGGACTGCTGAAGAAGAAGCTGCTGAATACATCAAAGAAAACATAACTAAGCCCGTTGTTGCATTTATTGCTGGTCAAACAGCACCACCAGGAAAACAAATGGGTCATGCAGGTGCAATTATCATGGGTTCCAGAGGAACCGCACAATCAAAAATAAAAGCACTAAATGAAGCAGGAGTCCCAGTAACTAAGACTATTTCAGAAATACCTGAGATACTTTTAAAAAATAAGAATAAATGAATGAATAAATGAATAATCCTCTTTAAAAATTCGTTTTTTATTTTTTATAAAAAAGCGTATTAAAAATGGATATTAAAAGATCATTAAAAATTCTGGAATGAATTTATTCAAATTGCTTTTCTGCAAAAAAATAGGAATTAATAAAATAAATTTTTATGATAATGATTTTATAGAGCATTAATACCTATCTTTGTTTTCATAAACTCCTAAAAATAATGTCAACTAAGAAAATAATAATAATTAATAATTCTGAATAAAGAATTATATATTTGACCTTTTTAGCCGTTTTATAATTCGGGTTAGTAATATCTAAAAACGCTGCATAAAGTATTGCAATACTAAAGAGGATAATACCTATCGCAGAAAAGATACTGAGTTCTTTATAGAAACTAGGAATTACTCCAAGGCTGAGTATTAATAAGATTCCTGCCATTATTCCTGCTTTTTTCTCACCAAAAACAACAGCAATTGTTTTAACACCATGCTCTTTATCTCCTTTAATATCCATTATTCCTTTAGTAATTTCCCTAGCTAAATTTTGCATAAAAGCTAAGATCCCCATTCCTAATGGCAGAGGATCAAACTTGAAGTCTAAAAAGAAGTCACTATAAAAGAACAAGGCAAATACCGAATAAGAGACCACTAAATTGCCTATGAATCCTTTTCTTTTTAGTTTCCAATTATATAAATCCAATAATAATAAATGGAAAAGAGCATACAACCAGCTTAATCTAATTGCAACCCAACCTTTGATATCAATAACAGCAGCTAAACCAATCCCTAAAATACCAAGGATAATACCATAAATCCAAGCCGTTTTAATACTCATTTTTCCAGAAGGTAAAACTCTTTGGGGTTGATTTATTTTATCAATTTCATAGTCAATAATATCATTAATAACCATGCCATGAGCGGATATTAAGAACCCCGCTAAACCAACAATGAGATACCCTTCTAAGGGAAATCCAATGTCTAGTGCACCGCCAAAAAGTAATGCAATAATTAAAGCTAATGCAATACCAAGATCATTAGGAATCCTAATAATATGGATAAAAGGCATGATAACGTCTTTAAATGATCTTTTATTTTTTTCAGACTCGTTACTCATAATG
>JAMOVR010000246.1 GCA_027061945.1 Candidatus Heimdallarchaeota archaeon | reverse complement strand
GTTGTAGTCTCTGTCTGCTTCCCAGCTAGCCACACGCATGACAAACAAACACATTGTTAATCAACCTTGTGTTGACTATTTCTCATACACAGCGCATTTTTTGCTGGTGTATTGGGGAGAGACTTTTACTCTTCTCTTACCAGCGCCTTCCGTCTTGTAAAAATGTATTCATATGAACTCCCCCAAAGAAGCATCCAGAATATGTCTGTGGAGTTGCTTAGTATCCTCATTCATGATCAGGCCGTTAACACTTAGCTCTTTTACTATTTATTATTTGATTATGTTTAAAAATTAAAAAAATTGAAAAAATAATAGAGTTTTTAAGATTACTAATCTATTCAAATCCTTTTTTAAGATACCAATTCAAGTATTCTTTTCTTTTCTTATCTCTAGTATCTTTTTTTCTACTATCTGAACCAATCATGTCAAGGAGTTGTTCTGTTTCTTTTCTAGCCCTTTGAGTCGCCTTTTGTAGTTCCCAAGGCTCAACACTTAAGCCACAAGCTTCACAGACGTAAAAACGGCCTTCTTTTTTCATATGTGCTCCACAATCTGGACATCTTACCATAAAATAACCCCGCTATGCTTCTAACTAGTATTTGAAAACAGTAGTCATAAGTATTCCCTTGAGAACAATAATTGTTACTTTTAAAATTAAGATCTACATTACGAGATTAAAAGAGAAGGCTTTTTTTTATAGCAAACAAAAAAATTGAGCGCTCATCAAAAAACTTAATCTTCCTCTACACCTAAAAATACATCTTCTTTAGTAATTAATTGAATTCTTCTTTTTGTTTTAGTAATTTGCCATACATGAATTTTTCCGCGGGTTTCTAATTGCATTAATACTTTATTAAATTCTTTTTCAGAAAAGTCCCCCGCTTCTCGTTTCAAAATTTTCGCTAGTTCATCATCGAGAATCATACCTTGCCGTCTTTCGAGGATCTTTAACACGGCAACCTTCAATGGCACAGGTCTCCAATTATCATCGGTCAATTAAAAAACCTCCAACTCAAACTTCCAGAACTTCATATTTAATCATAACGATTAATTTTAACTTTCTCGGCGGGAAATCCCCTTCCGAAAGGGAGGGGATGAAAGCCGAAAACATCATATGTTTTTTTGTATATGTTTTTCTTACAGGGCTGGGACAGCCCGTAGCGCCTGTGGAGAGAGTCTCCTCTGTGAAGCAGAAACCCCCTAGCAAAAGCAAAGCAAGGAGTAGTTCACGTTAATAATGTTGTAATTAACCATATGTAAAACAAGTAAATGATGGTACTGAAAAAAGTGATAACAACCCCATAAAAAACGAATTTTTTAATACTAAGCCTTATTTTAAACCTTTTAGCTTCTTCAAGCACAATTATGTTACTAGCTGCAGCAAAAGGAAGTAGATTTCCTGCCATAGTTGAAAATAACGCTAATAAAATCCCTATCTTTTCTGGAGCTAATGTATTATTTGGATAAGCAAAAGTGAGAAACATTTGGACATAAGGCACGTTACTAATAAGGGGACTAAGCACAAAACTTGAGATCATTATTCGTATTGTAAGCGGTAAGGAGTTGTCTATAAAAAGAGCTAATATCTTTTGAATAAGACTTGATTCTAAGAGACCTGCTACAACAACAAACATGAATAAAAAGAACAGTATTATTCTCCAATTAGTTTCTTGAATCACTTTTTCTCGATCTCTTCTAATTACTAATGTGACAGATGCCATCATTAGAGGTACTACTCCTAAATGTGGGACGAGGATAAAATCAAAGAATTGCGTTGTTATGTCGTC
>JAMOVR010000245.1 GCA_027061945.1 Candidatus Heimdallarchaeota archaeon | reverse complement strand
CAAGAAAAAGAAAATCTTTCTATTTTTCTTGAATGTCTTCCACCTTTGACCATCTATCAATTTGAACTTTCGATAGATATCAGCTTACTGGATAAGTTTAAAATTCCTCCAAAATTAAAGATTGTAGAAGATGCTTATCCTCGAAGCATCGAAGATGTTTTTGAAGCTCTAGACGAGTTTTCAAAGGATTTATGTAAAAAAGAAAAATTGGTCTTTGAAGGATATCCTTTGCTTAAATACTGGTATGAGCGATTTCTTACGAAAAAGTTCTTTTGTCTTGGCTGGGGCGGGGGACTTCTTTCCAAAACCATTTTTCTCTTACTTCCGGAAGAGCTTCGAAAGCTTATTCGAAACAATCTCAGACACAATCGCGGAGAGGCTTTAGCACCTAAAACTAGAAGAGTAGTAAAGCGCAAGCAAGAGATATTGCCCTTAGGTTGGGCAAAATGGGTTCAAGATGGTGAGACAGTATTGGAAAAACAGAATTATAAAATAGTTCTCAAGCTAAAAGATAATAACTTTCAACTGGAAAAAATTAAAAAATAAGGAAAATTAAAATGGCGCGTGAAATTTTGTGCACTGTTGGCACATCGCTTCTTACCAACCGAGATAATCGCCCATGGTCAGGTTGGAATCCTAGAAAGCCAGATCCTTTACCTTCCGCAGAAGAGGTAGATAAATGGCTCCAAAAAGCAAATATGGAAACAGCTAGTGCCGAAACTAACACTTTAAGCAGACTGGAACTTTCTGAGAACGACACTTTGGTTCTTCTCTATTCGGATACACCGGAAGGAAAATTTTGTGCCGAACGTTTATGCGCTCTATTTGAGTCAAAAGTGAGCCATGTAGATCTTGAGAAAATAGGGCGTCTTGGTTATGGAGCGGCTCAATTTACTTCTGGCTTAAAAGCTTTGGTAGATGTGGTCATTAAGCGAGTCCATTCTGCCAGAGAACGATTTAAAGAGCCATTATTTTGTGCCACAGGTGGCTTCAAAGCAGAAATTGCTTTTTTAAATTTAATGGGAGCTTTGTTAGGTATAGAAGTCTATTATATACACGAGTTGCATCGTGAGTTAGTTCGACTTCCACGTCTTCCTTTAAGTTGGGATGCCGAATTTGTTGCTAAACACGAGGATTTCTTTCATTGGATAGATGAAGAACCACGAAAAAGTGTAGAGGTAGAATCTTGGCTTCATAGTAGACCTGAATTAAGAGATTTGGTGGAAGACGCAGATGATGGTTATACATATCTTTCAGCAGCGGGAGATCTTCTTTATAAAGTTGCTAAAGAACGCTTATCTATGGGCCCGCGGGCCATATGGCCCAAAGCTGATCCTCGACCCGCTGCCGAAAAAAACCACCTTTCTGGAGTGGAACATCACCGGCCACCAGGGTGGAAACGTTTTGTGGAGAGGATCTGTTCTATAGATTGCGTAACTTCCGTGCGATATGATCAGACTGGTTATGGAGGCCCGCGTGTTCGAATTATTGATCCAGAGAAAGGGGAAATCCTTGTGAGATATGAACGTGATAACAAAATGTTGCCCCTTCGTGTAGGAACAACCGCGCGAGGGATGGCACAATGTGAGCTTGTTGCCAATTATCTACGTAAACTGTGTTAAATAAAATCATGTTCTACTTGATGTGGTCTAAAATGGTGTGCGCTACTTAAGAGCTTTAAGGAGCAGTTCCTAGGACAAAAATGATTATTCTCAATTCCGAGCAAATCTCCACGCTGGATGATCTCAGGGCCTTTTTGAGGAAATTTTTCCATGGGAAAAAGGTAGAAGT
>JAMOVR010000244.1 GCA_027061945.1 Candidatus Heimdallarchaeota archaeon | reverse complement strand
AAAAGTTGTTAGTTCAAACTGACTTAGTATATCTGGATTGTCTATCACTGCCTTTGTTCCAAATGGTGGATTAGTAACGACCAGATCAAACTCTCCAAACTTTATTTTTTCTTTTGCTTCACTATTCCAGTTAACAGGATCTTCAAGAGAATTAGCATGTACGATGTTAGCTGAACCGTCTCCGTGCATAACCATATTCATTTGTGCTACTTTTACGAGAAATGGGTTGAAATCTATGCCATAAAAATTGGCATTGGCGACATCTCTTATCAGATCTCGTAATCGGTCATACTGGAAGTCACGATTTAAAAATAACTGTTTTATCTTTTGCACTCCAGCGATAAGAAAACCACCTGTCCCGACAGCAGGATCAAGGATTTTCATGCCGCCAGGGCTTGTTAGTTTGTCTTCAGGAATGAGAGAGAACATCATTTCAATTGTCATGTTGCAAACATTACGAGGAGTGAAAAATTCTCCTCTATCTCCTCTTAAGTTAGGACCAACAATTTCCTCATAAGCTTCCCCTTTAACATCTGTTTCAGTATCAACAAGGCTGAATCTTTGAAGTTCCGAAACTACATACTTTAACACTGTATCATTTAATTCAATAATTTCATTACCTTTAAAAATGTACTTATAACGAGTTTGAACTTTCTTGAAAAGTTTGTCTAGTCGCTCTCTAACCTTGGTTATATCTTCTTCAGGGAGAATGTAAAATTGTAAGGAAGGGCTATATTGTTCATCATAAACTTTGATGAAAATTAGTTTTAAAAGTTCTTCAAATGCCTTATCTTTTTGAAATCCTTGATTAGCATAAATATAATTATGGACTCTCTTAAATACCTGTTTTAAGTTAATAGCTGGGACAAGAGAACCACGGGTGGGCTTGAGTATAGTTATTTCTCCTCTTTTTGGAATATCTGGGATTTCTTCCAGTTTTCTCCTTCCTTTTGCCTCTATAACTTTAAATGCTAATCTTTCGCTACCTACCCAGAGGGCAAATTGAGTATTTATACACGCTGCAATATAGCTTTTAAGTTGTTCAATTCCTTCTTTTTTATCGGATGGTTTGATATTTTCGGTTTTAACCTCTACAATAGCGTAGATATTTTCCTGTTTATGTTCGCTACCTTCTTCAAAAATAACAATGTCGATTCTCTTTCTGGCCCTACCCATTTTTATAGGGAATTCAATATCAATGTCATATTTATCGTATCCATACTCTTCAACAAGACTCCTCGCTACATCCTGGCGTATTCTTTCTTCTGGTGTGTCCTTCTTAAGCTTACCGGTAATAAAACATTTGATTTTGCCAGGGGGAACTACTTCCACATCTTTTTCTTCCTGTAAAAGGTTTAATTGCTTTGTTCTTTTATTCATTTATTTCCTCACTATTATTTCTAAATGCACTTTTTATCTTCTGTTCCACCTATTTTTCTATCAATTTTTTTTATCGGGAATACACCAAAATGATACGTTTTGTGTAGAAGAGGATATTTTGTAAAAAGGATCTATTACTTCTAAATATCCTCTTTGATCACGCTTGGTCACACCATTCGTCAAATTTTTGCAGAAGTTCAAGCATTTGCGAAGGAGATATGCCAGGGGGTAATTTGTTCTTATCACGTCGTTTTTTCTCTTTGGCCAGTCTTATTATTGTCAGATTGCTAATCTTGCATTTAAGAAGTTCTTTTTTCTTTTTTGACATGGGTTGCAATTTAAGGTTCTCTACCATACGCATAAAGTTTAGTCCAAGGTAGACAGTGAGAAAAATCTAATACTTGACCTTTTT
>JAMOVR010000243.1 GCA_027061945.1 Candidatus Heimdallarchaeota archaeon | reverse complement strand
GGACCAGATATGAAGGAATTAAGATAACTGTCAGCGTTAGTTAATGAATAATCCAAAGAATTAGCAAGTTTTAATAAATCTTTAGCATCTACTACTGTATTAGTTTTAATTATTTCTACCGTCAAGCTGTAAGAAGTCATATAAACACTAAATCTAATGTTTTTAGTATAATCTTCACCTTGTAATACCACGCTTATAGAACCTTGATAAACATTTTCAAAAACAATAACAAGAGATCCGTTTTCAATTTTGGTTGGATAAAAAACTTTACCACTTGCAAGATGAACAATTCTCGCATCTTTTGGGATGTTATCTGTTCCTTCTATTTTTATAGTAATATTGGTAAGCAATGGCTCTAATTGTATTGTTAAATCTTGTTCATTTGTTACTGTTAAAATTGCTGAGCCAGTCCGAGTAAGCCATTGAACTTCAAAAATATAGGTCCCAGGATCTAAATAAATTGAGATAATACTACTCGAGACATATTTTAACTGAACAGCTTCAGGATATCCTAATTGTTTAATGGACAAGTAATAACCAGAAATGTTAGCCCATGTGTTCGGATTTATCACGTTTAAAGACACTAAAGACTTACCTACTTGAATCGAAAAATTCATGTTTTCCATTAATACAATGGAAGTGGTAGTAACATAGTGATCGTAATAAACAATCAAAAGAATATTTCCTTTCCTTAAAGATATATTCAAAGTATTTACGTTAGTAAAATTGAGTGTAGAACCATCATCTTGGTAGATAATAGAAACATTAGCTTCTATAGGAGAACCAGATCCTCTCTCAAAAATAGATAATTCGAATGTAACATTTTCTGAAAAAGGTGTGATAGTTAATTTTATACTTTCAGATGTATTTGCTTGTGAAAAAATCTTGAAGGTAATAGTTGTTGAAACTGAAAGATTGCCCACAAAAACTGTTCCATTTTTAATAGAAATAATAATGGAAGGATCGGTAGAAGTTAATGGTTCAATGCCAGCATAAGAACCAATTAATGACAACAACGTATGATCAGAAGGCACGAATAGAGGACCAATAATTTTTGCATTGCAAGATGGCAAAACATGGACTAATGATAGTTTCTTAAAGGATGGATGGAATGAGAAATAATCGCCAGGAGTAATAAACATTGGTGACTTTACTGATAAAGGAGAGGAAATGCTGTAAAATGAAGAATTTAGATACGTGTATTCATTAATAAAAGGGTTAAAGCCCGTAATATTTACAAAATTAATTAATAAACCTCCATCCTCGAATAGTAATTCTAAGTTTTCATTGACTAACGCATGGAAAAAGAAAGAGGTATTCGTTTGAGAAAAACTAATACTTAAAGAAGTAGAATAATGAGAAGGTCTGACAGAAACACTAAAACCATCGCCAAAAAGATTTGTTAGATATGCACCTTCATTAACATATCGAAGTAGTACTAACCGATTTTTAGTGGCAATATTAGAACTCGATATATTAACATTATATGTGGGAGAAAAACCCCACAGAGTACGGTATTTTACAAAAAAGGATGTTGTTGATTTGTTTAGAGCATCAATTATCATTATTCCATCAAACAGATACCAAGTAGAATTGTCTGTGGAAACATACCATTCTGTAAACGCATATAGGTGGCTTTGAAATATAATGGCTGCAGGAAATTGGTCAATAACAATATTATTATCCTGCTCAATAAGGGTTCCATCAGCTAAAGAAAAAATAATTGGACTCAAATCTTTTTCAAAAACTAACTTAAGATAACCTAATCTAATAATTGTGTTATTTGAAAGTAATA
>JAMOVR010000242.1 GCA_027061945.1 Candidatus Heimdallarchaeota archaeon | reverse complement strand
TTGCTTATTTCTTCTAGCAACCTGTTGTATAGCCAGCTGGCTATTCCAAGCTTTCTTCCAGTTTTTTCTACTGATTTGTTGGGGTATAGTCTGAACTTGTAGCTCAGCATCATGTCATGTAGCTCTTTTTTTTTCTGTTTTTTTATGTCTGGTTTGTTTTGTCCTGTTTTTGCTTGTTTGTTTAATGATTGTTTTTCATGGCAATAATTTTTTCCCACCGTCTATACATCGTAGTGGTATTATGGTGGTGTAAACGAGTGAGGGCGTGTATCGGCTTTGCTTTCATTTAATCCCCTCCCTTTCGAAAGGGAACTTCACGCCGAAAAAGTTAAATCTAATAAAAATAGTGCTTTTGAAAAAACACTTTATATAATAGGTCTTTTTTAGGTCACAATGCGTGTTTAGTATACCCGAAAATATCAGCACTTATTTTTGGGTGAAAAAAATAATCCTTTAAGCATAGCTTATAATTCAGAAACGCTGTAAGTATATAGGAAAGGTGAAAATGATGTCAGAAGACGTAAGAGAACTGATCATTATTGGTGGTGGCCCAGCGGGTTATACTGCTGCAATTTATGCTGCTCGAGCAGAATTGAAGCCTTTGGTCATTGCAGGTTATGAAGCTGGTGGGCAGTTAATGCTTACCAACGAAGTCGAAAATTTTCCTGGCTTTCCTACAGGAATCATGGGCCCTGAACTTATGGAACGAATGAGGAGACAAGCAGAGAGATTCGGTGCAGAGATACAGAACTTTAACGCTACAAAGGTTGACTTTTCTAAGAGGCCCTTCAAAATAGAGACTGATTGGGGTGAAT
The DNA here is from genome assembly GCA_027061945.1 of Candidatus Heimdallarchaeota archaeon. GTDB lineage: Archaea > Asgardarchaeota > Heimdallarchaeia > Heimdallarchaeales > JAJRWK01 > JAJRWK01. The sequence goes on along the minus strand of JAMOVR010000242.1, from coordinate 30,513 downwards.
ATTACGCTAAAGCAGTAATTATCGCTACTGGCGCGTCTGCTAAATGGCTTGGGTTAGAGAATGAACAAAGACTGATTGGTCGTGGTGTGAGTTCCTGTGCTACTTGTGATGGTGCTTTCTTCAAAGATAAAAAGGTAGCAGTTGTTGGAGGAGGGGATTCCGCAATGGAAGATGCTCTTTTCTTAACTAGATATGCTTCTAGTGTAACAGTTATTCATAGAAGAGATCAGTTAAGGGCATCTAAAATAATGCAACAAAGAGCTTTTGCTAATGATAAAATTAATTTTATTTGGAATAGCGTAGTAGTAGATGTTTTAGGCAAAGATAAAGTTGAAGGAATTAAAATAAAGAATGTAAAAACTGGTGAAGAAAGTATTTTAGAAATAGACGGTCTTTTCATTGCTATTGGGCATAAGCCAAACACAGAGCTGTTTAAGGGATGGATAGAAATGAATGAAATTGGTTATATTATACCCAAAAAATATACCATGACAAACGTAGAAGGGGTTTTTGCGGCTGGAGACGTGGCTGATCCAAGATATCGCCAAGCAATTACTGCTGCGGGTATGGGTGCCCAAGCAGCAATAGATGCTGAAAGGTGGTTGGCAGAACAAGAACATAATGAAAAACAATAGGAGCAATCAGACCATTATTTATGGTTTCATTTCATTTATTTTTTCCAATTTTTTCTCTTTGACCTAAATTAAATGAAGCAGGAATCCCCTTGCTTTTGCGAGGGGATTGCTCAATAGTAAAAAGAGGGATCAATAGGTATACCTAACGCAGCTAATGCAGATTTTCCTTCTTCAGTTGCCCTCTCAATTGTCCATCGGGGAGTCCAAACAATATTAACTTTAACGGACTTCACGCCGTCTACTTGCGCCACTTTGGTTGCTACTTCCTGTTGAAGTACTTCTATCATTGGGCATCCTGGTGCAGTTAAGGTCATATCGATTTCAACTTCTCCTTCTGGAGAAACATCTAATCTATATATTAATCCTAAGTTCCATATATCAACTGGTATTTCAGGATCATAAATCGTTTCTAAGACTTCTATAATCTCTTTTTTAATCCGTTCTACGTCGACTTTTTCTTCACTCATATATTCTCTGCGATAGTTAGTGAAAAGATATTTATTACATATTGCTTTTCTCCAAATACTTAATTGATAACACACAAAAAAGATAAGGCTGAAAAGTCCTTATTCTTCCCGTGAACGAACATAATAATGTTATCTTTTTCGTATATAATCACGAAAAGCAGGAATTCCAGCCTTCTCAAAAACAATTTGCCAATGCACAGCTTTTCGAATCTGGGGATGTTTCTCAAATCGAAAAAGAGCTTACAAAAAACAATATCGATGCGTTGTTGGTGTGGGATGGAAATAAATCTAAATGGTATCTTGTTTTTGGTTCTCACACTGGTATTGTTGTTCAAAGAACAGCCCGTCGTCATGCCGATACTATGGCAAGAACGGGGTATCGTGGAGAATTGGGGAAGATAATGCCAGGATTCCCATTAGAAGAATTAAGTGAAGCCAACATAGGAGATCTGTGGAAAAGTGCTCAGATGAAATACGTTAAGACAGATCTAAAAGGTGCTGATGTCGAACCTCCTGAAAATATTAAAACAGAAAAGACAATAAATGTTGTTAAAACCACACAACAATCAGTGCAAACTAGCAAAGAATACTTGGATGTTAGTCCAAATCTCAATAAAGAGCGTATCCTTGCCCCTACAAGTAGTTATGAGCCCGTTCAATTTACAAATAATGAACAAATAAAAAAGGAAAAAAGTGAGGAACCACCTATGCAAGAAGAAAATATCCTTACAATAACTTCTGTTAAGCATTTTATTAAAGGAGGATCTACGTGGGTAGTAATCCATGTTGATGAAGCACCTTATAAGCATTTACCTATTGTTTTTAGTCCAAGTGAATTTGATAATTATACTTTTATCTCTAAAATTTTATTCTTAAAAGAAAATGACAAAATAATTATTGACGTAATCGAAAAGGATGGTTTGTACTACGCCAAAAGTTTGAAACTACCGGACTAATTTCTTAAATAATCAACTAGGAAAAATAACACAATTTTTTTCAAATAATCTATTCCTATTTTCAATATGCCTGAAGAAAATATTTACGAAAAAGTTCCTCCTCCGAGGTTGGCTTTTGTTGTTTCCCAAACAAATTATGACATTACTTATTTAATGTTACAGAGAGCAATTGAACATGCAAAATTTCTAAGAGCTCCAGTAGTAGAGATTGTAGAAGTACCTGGGGCTTTTGATATGCCATTAGCGATTAAAAATCTTCTTAAAAAAGAGGAAATAGATGCCGTTGTAACTTTAGGGTCTGTAATAAAAGGTGAAACAGATCACGACCAAATTGTTGCTTCACAGGCTTCTCGAAAAATAATGGACTTATCGTTAGAATATGGAAAGCCTGTGTCCTTGGGTGTTTCTGGCCCAGGTATGACTCCAATGCAAGCAAAAGCACGAATAGAATCTTTTGCAGTCAAGTCTGTTGAGGCTGCTGTTAAAATGTATTATACACTGAAAAAAATAAATGAAGAATAATTCTTTTTTTCTTGTTATACTTTTATCGTTTGTTGCTATAAATGATTATATAATATTTATTGGCATTTATTCCCCATCCACCTTCCCAGAAGGAAGAGAATTTCACACCAATAGAATTAAAAAATAAAGACACTTTTTTCAAAAAATTAGATAAACTAGAACAACTAAGAAGGAATTAATGAGTGATCCAAGTGAATTCGTTATTCTTTACTACAGCGATAAAAAACAAAAATTCCAATTATCAAGCCATCAGAAAGAAATTTTAAAATTATTGAGAAACCAGGACATCAAAAAACTCGAACAAGAACTCACAGTGATGGATTATGATGGTGTTCTTGTTCATGACAAATTAAACAAAAGATGGTACTTAATTTTTGCAAGTAATACAGGAATAGTTAAACAAAGAAGAATGAGAAGGCAAGCAGAAAGTATCGCCCGCACTGGATTTAATGATTTAGAAAATAATGTTAGAATCGCTCCTAACCTTCCTCTCATTGAGAGTAGTGAAACAGAAATAGGTGATTTATGGAAGAGCGTTCAAATGAAGTATGTAATAAGTGACTTAAAGGGTGCTCCCGTGGAACCTCCTAAACCACAAGATAATCCGGATAAAAAAGAAGATTTATTGGACTCTGTCCCTCCAACGCCCGAAGAATAATTTTTGGTTTAAAAAATATTTATTTGAAACGTTTTTTTTTGACAAATTATTTAGTCATTTGGAGATGTATTTATAGATGACTTTGCTCTTCTCAGTCACGTGGGCTTATCAGAAACAGAAATCCCGTTAAAAGAACTATTTTCCAAAACCGTGGAGGCTAATTTAGACCAGATCCAAGAGATCGTTACTCAAAAGGCGTCAATGAAAACTGAGATTTCTCCAGAAAAGATGTCTGAATTCTTATTGTTAGCTTTAAAAAATAAAAAAGTGTTAAAAGAATTTACTGAGTTACATACATTACTTAGAAAATTTTTAGAGCAGGAGGATTAATTTTTGAGAATAAGCAAAGTTAATTTAGTACATGATCTACCTTTCCTTCCTCGAGAATTAGAATTCGCAGAAGGTCTGAATATTATTACTCTCCCTGCTCAAGGCGGAAAATCATTTTTTACTCAGTCTTTGATATGGGGGCTTAAAGGACATGATAAAAAAATTGACAAACCATTAAAAGGGGAACAGCCCCTCAAGATAAACTTAGAAATTCATAATAATAATGAGAATAATAAAAATAAGAAGATTATTCTCAATCGAAAAATAAACTTAGATGGAAGCAATATTTTGCACGTCAAACCAAAAAACTTAGCGTGGATTTATGATCAGATGAAGGAAGATCTGGGGCAAGATATGTTGAGATATCATTTTGATACAGTACATGTTTTTTCCCCAATAGAACGCCCCTTAAAGCCATTGCTCTCTCCAATTGCTATTAATTATGAAATAGGAAATATGGACTTATCAATCCTTTATGCGAGATTAATGCAAGTTAGAAGAATGATTGGTAGAGAAATTTCTTATCTTCGTAAAAAAGAAGGGGTAATTATTAATAATGAAGATGAAATTTTAAAACAATTATCCAAACTTAATGCCAAAGAAGAATCTCTTAGAGAACAAATGAGGGCTTTAAGAAAGAGATTAGCTCAACTTCATAGAATCGAAGGTGCGAGGTCAATAATAAATGTATTAAAAGACAGAAAAAGAGTGTTAGAAGAAAGGTATATCCGTATTGAACAAAAATATAAGAAGCATAAAGAGTTACTTGCAGATTCAATGAAAAACCGAGAAAAGCAATTGCTTTTAGACATTGAAACTGCAGAAAACCAGATACGTGAAATTGATGGTAGACTTGCTCTTATAAATCAAAAGGTATATGTTTACCAGCAATCTAAGTTATCAAGTACAGCAACGAGGTGCCCTTGTTGTGGAAACGAGATCCATAAAGTGTATGTCGAAGGAAAACAAAGAACGATTGAAGAAGCGATTAATGATTTAATTCGTGAAAAAGGACGACTTGAGGACCAATTAGCTGCGGCACATGGTTTTTATGAGCGTAGCTTGAGGTTATTAATTCAGATAAGACAAGATATTGATACACTAAAAGCGTTACAAAAAGAATTAAACCAGATCGAAGAAACTTTGAAAAAATTAAGTAGAGTCGCAAGACCAGGGAAACATTTTGGTGAATTAAAAAAAGTGGAGAACAAATTAAGAGAAAAAAGAAATGAATTTTCAGAATTACAAAAACAACGCGGTAGGCTTATTGCATTACTAGAAGGAACTCCAAATAATGTAATTAAAAAATTAAATACATTAGTGCAAGAGGAAGCTTTCGTGATAGGAACTCTAAAACTATTAGAGCTTAGTATTATTGAACTATTAAAACCTGTAATTAATCAAATTAATTCTTTTTCGAGAAATTATTATATTGATGGTTATAGTGTCCAGATTAAAGATGATTTCTCTGTAGTGTTTGTTGGAAATGACGGAAGCATTATTCCCATGGATGTTGTGCCTGCTTCGATAAGGGCAATGTTGTTAATTCGTTTAAAAGCCATTCTTACAAAGTTTGTTTCCCGCTTAAATTTGTTAGTTATTGATGATGCAGATCGCTTAATACCTTCCCAAGACCTAAAAGAACTTTTAGAAGAAGTAGTTAATGATTTTCAAATTCAAGTAATTGCAGTTACTTCTTAAAAATAAATAATTCATTTTTTCTTTATATTTCTCTACTTATTTTAACCAATAGGCAAAAAGTCTCCTTCCTTAGGCAGGAAAGATGAGTCGGAAGGAGGAGGGAAGCCATCTTATGTAATAAATATTTTGTGGGGTACGCTCTAAGTATGGTTTTTGCGAAAAAGTTCAGTGTTAGATTCCCACAATATCGTGAAAGCACGGTCGTAGAAGTCCTTGCGTAAGCGAGGGAGCAGTCACGAATTAATAATTTTTTTTCTTCTCTTTTCTAAGGATCGTAGATATGTAGAAGAGATTATTATTCCTTCTTTGTTTTTAACAAAGGGGACTACGCAAATTTGTAATGGCAAAAATCCTTTGTTTTCTCTGATTTTATTTATTTCTTGAGCAGTTTTCAAAGTCTCGTTACTTACAACTATCACGTCTGCTTTAGCTTCAGTAACTGATGGACCAAAGGAATCGTGTAATTCCCCAAGTATGAATTCTGCTTCAAGAGAAGAAACAAATTCTTCGACTTTTTTCTTTCTTAAATCGAAGGGTTGAATTAATTCATAGTGTTTTTTCTTGTTTTTTATGCGAGATAAAAAATCATCGCTAACAATGCCTACGAATACTCTATCCGCTAAAAGATTTGCAGTTTTTAATAGTAAACGGTGGCCTTCGTGTAAGCGATCAAAAGTACCTCCCATCACACAAAAACGAAAAGGCTTAGAATCAATATTTGGCTTACTCATTAGGTTCACCAATTAACTGTAGAAAATCTTGCTTCTCTAAAATTTCAACTTCTCGGTTTTCAGAAAAAATTTTGATTAATGTGTCTGTTACTTCTTCAACATTTGTTTTGATACCTTCTTTTTCCATAGAAGTCATTATGTCTGAAGGAAGACCACAAGGATTAATCAAGTTAAAATAATTTAAGTCGTTATTTATATTTAAAGCAAAACCATGCTTTACAAATTGCTTATCAACTATTTTCATTCCTATTGAAGCTATTTTTCTCTGTTTTTTGACACCCCATGTTGATTCGATCCAAATACCGGGTAATTCATCGTTAAAAAAGCCTTGTAAACCATATTCTTGTAATAAGTCTATTATTAATTGAGAAACGTTACGAACCATATCTGCAACATTTTTCCCCAATGATAATACTTTGGCCGAAAAATACCCTACGAGCTGCCCGGGTCCATGAAAAGTAACGTCTCCACCTCGGTCTGTTTCTGTAATTTCTAATTCAGGAAATCTTTGTTTATAATTTAGAGGCAATAATAGATTCTCTTTTTTTGCTCTTTTACCTAAAGTAATAACTGGCTCGTGTTGTAATAAAAATAGGACGTTTTGGTTGTTTTTTTCTTTATTAGAAATAATAAATTTTATTGTATTATTCATTATTTCCATAGCAGAAGAATAATTAATTGTGTCTAGCACTATAATTCTCCATTGTTGTTTCATTTTCTATTGATCCTTTAATATTTAATAAAAAGTGTTTAGATTGTAATAATTATTTTTTCAACAATAATTTTTGTTCTGTATAAATTATTATTATCCTTGCTTCAAGAACACTTACTTCAGGATCATATCTATTGCAATGATTAAGCAAGATACCCAACGAAAGCGTCCAATGGATGGTGACTTCTTCTCCTTATTGTAATATCAAAGACTACGGTAATGAAAAACAAATACATTTAATTGACCTTCTAATGCCTCCTTAAGTGCTACGTAAAAGCAACGCCTTTACTTTCTTTTTTTTTGTTTTTGAGAATAATTTTTTTGGTAACATCTATCTAGATGAACACAAAAAATTCTTGGTCACATAATTTTCCAGCAAGAAGTATTCTAAACATAATCTTGGAATGAATAAAATTTATGGCAATATCTTGGCTTTCGATTATTTTATATGGGTTTCTTCATTAATTACAAGTATTTGATGGTAACTCCTTGTTGTTTTAACCATTCAATGATAACTTTCCGGTGGCACATATTGTAGTCTGCTTCATAACACATAATTGCTGTTGTTCCCTGTTTTAATAAGTTAAGCAATGCTTTGAGATGTAATTCGTTCTTTAGCATATGCTCTTTATATTCTTTGAAAAACGTTTCATAATCATGCGTTTCTTTCAGTTTTTCCCGTATTTTTTTAGGAGCACCCAACGCAGGAAAACCCACATAATAAATACCGTTTTCCAGCAACGCAGACTGGAGAGGGCCTTTTCTAAAACCGTTTCTCCTGCTAAAAGCAACTTCCCTGACATCAGCCAAAAACATGACGTTATGTTGTTTCAAGAAATTAATAAAGTCGTCTAAGCTTTTTTTTTCATACCCTACAGAGTAAGCCACATATGTAGATTCTTGCTCGGGCTCTATTATCAGATTATTGTTCGATGGGATTATTTTCACTTTAGATCCTTTTTTTATGCCTAGTTTAGTTGCTTCTTCTTTAGGAATTGAAACATAAAGAGTACCCCTTATGTCTTGGACTTTTCTTGGATATGCGATCATTTTCATCCTTAAGGTACCTTAAGGTTTTGACTTTAATAACCCCCACGGTCAATATTCAAAAAAATTGATCAAGCGTTGTTTTTGGTTCTGGATTGTCTTTATTTAAATCCATTTTTTTGAATCTTAAAACACTAATTATTAAAAAGCTCTTCCTGTATTTAGCCTGGTTACCTACAAAAAACCATTTGTCGTATTGGTCATCAAAGAGGTGCATGTTTTCCCAGACCTGCTCCCATTTATCTCTGTTATTAAAATTTTTACGGAACCATTCATAAGCCCCCCATTCAAGTACTTGCATCTCATGATATCCCCTCTTATTTTTACAGCTTGGACAGACCCATTTTATGTAAGGAATTAGTGGATAGTTTTCTTTAGTTTTTATTGGCATCATTTCGTCAAATAATTGTGTCTGAACAGTTGTTGTGAATTTTTCTCTTTCCTTGAAGCCCACTTCAAGAATTTCTTTGGGTTGAATAATCCCTAAACTTTTCTTTTCCTCATTAAGGTCTTCTATACAACTGATTTTCGGTATTTCTCTTATTAGGTCCCTCTGTTCTTTATTTGACAAAGTACGGACAACCTTGATTTTTTTATATAACTCACTCCATTCTCTTTTGGACCCTTGTATCTTCCAGCTTTCAGGTCTAGTGTCTTGGGGATTTCTTTCAACCGGGACTTGTACTACATTCCACCGTTTAATAGGAGAATATACGTGTGCAGGGTATATCCTGATAAAACCTTTAGTCGGAGACCACCCTCCTACGCAAATAGTTTTTCTTCCATCTTTTAAAGAATCAGGTGCCGCTTTTCCAAGAATAACAAGATCATTAATTACTTGTTTTTCTAATTCATCATCACCCATAAGGCAACCCTCAGCTATTCCATGCTACGATTAATGTATGATCCAATTTATAAATAAAAAGCTGTTTCCGTTTCGCAAAATGAATAACTTCTCAACAATAAATCACGGTAATGCCGAGACCAAAAGAATTTTGCCTATGCAAATTTTCCAGCGAGAAGTATTTTACAAATAAATTTTTGGAATGAATAAAAATTCATGACTTTATTTTTGTGTTTTAATTTCTCGGCGGGAAATCCCCTTTTGGAAGGGAGGGTATTAAATGAAAGCCGAAAACATTATATGTTTTTTTTGTATATTTTTTTCTTGCAGGGCTGGGACGGCCCGTAGCGCCTGTGGAGAGAGTCTCCTCTGTGAAGCAGGAAGCCCCTAGCAAAAGAAAGGGGTAGTTCACGTTAGCTTAATTTAGCTCTAAAAATAGGATCTTATAAATCGCTATCTTTAATTGTGACAGTCATTTCTTTTTTTCTAAACAATCTTCGTTTCCCTTTATGAGCTGTGTAATGACCCTCCATAAATAATTCAACGTTTTCCCAATTTTTTATTCCTGCTGGAAACCGAAAAACAAATCTTTTCTTTTCCTCCGCGTAAGGTTCTAAACGAATTCTCCATGGTAATTCTCCATTACTGCACTCATAGATTCTGTTATCAGCAATGACCCTCAACTTATCAACCGTTAGATAACCAGTTTTATCGCCAATATTTTTGATAATCAGAAAAAGATCGGCTTCGCCTTCTAACTCAATTTTTTCTTCAAAAAGCCTATTCATTATATCATCAAACCTAACAAAATCACCAACCCATGCTTCTATTACTTCAAACTTAGGACCAACAACCCGTCCTTGATGCAAAAGAGTATATAGTGAAATCGGGAAATACGCAACAGCCACAAAGCCACTACTAATTTCTCCTTTTTTAATCCCAAATACTACGCCGATCGAAGCAAAAATAACTGCAAATGCAACAACAATAATCTTAGGCATTATTTCTCTAAAAGACCCAGTAATACCCCCTTTTTACTTAAAAATTATAAATAATACAAAAAAATAAATCGTTTTGACATGTTAGATCTTTTTTTAAGTCTCTATTACTATCTTTTTTGCTTCTTTAATAGCATTCCTTCTGTTTTTTGCTGTAGAATTTTTCGACTTTCCTTTAAATGAAATATTAATCCATTTTTCGTCGGGTTCTTCCTGCTTGAAGTACTTAGACAACTTGTCAATGAGAATAAATCCTTGCTCTATAAACACGTCTAAAAACTTAGTATTCCGATAACCAAACAATAATGGTCTTCTTGTTTCTACTACCAGAGAACCAAGAAAAGACAAATCTTCTACCGAGATCCCACTTAATTCTTCCTCATCATTTAAAAAAACTTGAACGAAACAAGCGGATTCTTCGTTCCAATAACTGAAATATTCTGGCGACACATATAATGATTGTAAATCAACCCCCTCTACTTTAGATAAAAGTGAACGTATTTTTCCCCAGTCAAATTTTTCCTGTGGCTTATTTTTGTAAACAGCAGTAATCTGAACGTCTAACAAAAATTGTTTATTTGTTATGTAAGCCCATGTCTTCCTACACATTCTCTTAATATATTGTCCTTTTTTAATTATTAATAGTGTAATTCCTGATAAGATCGCTAATGAAAGTTCATATAAATAATCCGCCAGGAAATTTGAAAGATTCATTCTATTCTCACCGGGTTCTCCACATAAGGCATTAACACATCTTTAAGGAAACCCAAAATTTTATCGTATTGTTTTCTATTGTAAAACACAATGTTTCCTCTACGTCCCACAAGTATTTTTTCTTCTCCTCGCCCATTGGTGAAGTAACTAGTATAAATCCCTATACTGTTTTTTATTGCTTTACGATACCCCTCTCCAAACTCTTCATCCTCTTGAATATCATCCCCATAAAGAACTAGTGTTCTTACTTTCCCCCCAGTCTTTGAAGCTAGTCCTTTCCATTGGCGTGGGAAATCCCTGCTTAATGACCCGAGCTTGAAAAGCACAGGTGAAACTTGACTGTGAAGATCTGTTTGTTGGGGTATTGCGGCTGTCAAGACTTCTAACGCCACGTTATAATATTTGTAGGGACTAACTACTCCATATCTCGTAGTCAAATCAATGAAAAACTCAATTTCCTCATGATAAAAATCAGGTTTTTCAATTTGCTGAATTCTTCCTCTCCTTCGAACCAAACTTCGAACAGTAAAGGATCTTTCAAAAAATATTTTTCCGGATAACACCAACGCATTTTCATCCAAAATCGGCTCAAAATTAGGGCTTAGTTCTATTGCCCTTTGTATCCGCCCGTTAGAGTCTTCTAAAACCCAGTTTCCAATGATTTGGAATACTTCCTTGGAAACGACTAATGGGCTGTTTATTTTAATATAGCCACAAGTGTGAACAACCATCCCAAAACCTCCTCTCCTATCTATTCTTATTCCATCATTTTCTTCCCAACATAATACACTACATAAAGAAAAATTGAAACTACGGCAATAAATAACATGAACTCCCAAAATTCTACCGTGTTTTCAGAGGATGTGTTTGCCGTCTCAGTTGTTGGGACATCAGTGATCGTGATTAATAGTGAAATCACTAGTTTAGCGTCTGAAGGGTTACTAGTGTAAAATGTTTTTCTCGTAACGTTATAGTTAGGCAGGTAAAAACTACCTAAACTATCGTCTAGACCGTCATCATCTTCTCTCACTTCTATCAAAATATTTACCGGTGAAGGGATCGAAAAAATCTGTTCCCAATTTACCTGTACTTCGTCATTGTCGCTCATGCTGTAATGAGAATCTTTAGGGATCCTGATCTCGTCATTATCGATGAGCACTTTTATGAAGATCTCCCCGTTTCCAGGAGTATCATGGTCATTAAAAACAGTCAACGAATGAATCGTTAAGTCATAGTGATAGATTTTATCTCCTGCCATTACTATGTTACTCAAGTGCAATGTGCTCGAGTTACTCGACCAAAAAATACTAATAATGATTAACCCTATTATTAATATAGACGCGCGTCTCAATGTATAGCCTCCTTTAATTTGTTAGTTCTCGATCAGAGGGACTCATAACGCCCCTCCTAATGAGCATGAAACTTTTTAATTTTAAGGTTTAAAGATACTTTTTACCAGGATATTATTGCTTAATTAATACCATTTTTTTATTAAGATGATGCAATTTTTTCTTTTTCTTGTGTTTTACTTCTACATTTTTTGTTTTAATTTTTAATTCTTTTAGTTTTTTCCACCTAATGCCATGATTTTTGTAATTTTTACCATTTGTGTTCTTATTATTTCTTAGTTAACTCATTTTTACTTAATCATCTTTCTTTAGATACACTTTAGGCTAATACTTACTATCGAAGCTCATTTTGTCAACTTTTTTAATAAGGCCTATAATAAAAATCCTTACCTAATAATAACAAGCTGTAAATTTATTAAAACAATTATCCCAATTAAAAGTACAAACAAAATTATTGCAAAAACTTTTGACAATTCATAATCCATTTCCATAAAACTAATTTCGTTGTTTGTGTCTTTTTCTTTACTCATTTTTACCAACTTTTTATTACTCCCCCAATAATTTTGGATCTCATGGCTTTCTTCTAAGCGATTTTTTTGCCTTTGGTCATAATCTTAATTTTTCTTGTTTTATATATCGGTTCGATTTTCGCTTACAAGACTATATAATCAAATAAAATATTTAATGCAGAATATAACGCCTCTTGGTTTATTCCCTCCATCCCAAGTAATTCACGAATATGCGTTTCTTGATTTTCAAACGCAAACGAAATTTTCCAAATGCTTTTCTGTTCTAAATCTGCAAATATAAACTCTAGTTTCAAGCTCATTATGCATTAAATGTACTATAGTATCAATTAGAAGTGTTTGCAATAAATGCACTATAGTATTATTTTTTAATAGATTGATAAGGAAAAAATAAGTAGAATAATTGAAAAAAAGCATTAGAAAAACTTATGTTTGTTTTCTTGGATTAACTAGAAACTCAAGACCAAAAAATACTATTCCTCTCTTTATAAAAACCAGCGAAATACCAAAGGAATTCTTTTTATTATTTTAGACATGTTTCATAAGCTAAGCTATATGTTTTTTGCCCTTTCGAGAGATAATAGAAATTTGCGTTTTTATTTCAGTGGGCTGGCATAATCTGGGAAGGTAGAGACAATACTTAGAATAGCCTATGCTAAGCAAGACATCTAAAGTATAATTCAAATGTCTTGAGAAATTTATTGAAGAAAATGAGTAAAGTGATATGTTAGTTAAACTCTTTATTCTTTAGTTAGCTCTTAAAATACTATCTCTTGTTAAGAATTTTATATGTAAAAAATGGTGGCCGGGGCGGGATTTGAACCCGCGTGCCCGAAAGGGCACTGGATTAGCAATCCAGCGAACTTACTGGCTCCCAACGGGAGTGACCAGGCTATTCGACCCGACCACGTTCCTAGTCATATTACTTTCAAATACAAGGTGGTTATTTATTTTTCGAAAGGGATGTAATCAAAAACTTGTTTTACTAACTTCTAAGAGGCTTTCACATCAACGTCTTCTAGGCTGACGCCTTGAATAATGCCTTTTACGATACCCTGTTTTTTCTCGACTGTATTTTTGATTTCCTCTATTAGAGTATCTCCTACCAGTGCGTCTAAATTTATGGTAAGGTACTCTTATAAAATGTTCCTTTTCTTTTAAGATCGTTATTCTTTTTATTTCTCCATATAAACGGTTCCAGTTTATATATTCTGACCATCCCCCTGACCATGAACCGATTGTTCCTTTAAATACGAACAGATCGTCAAATACGAAAAATTCAACCTTCCCTTTTTTCAGACCAGTAACGTATGAAATTGATTTTCTATGTGGGTCAATAGTTAATGTTCCAGCCAGTTCTACTGGGCGGGAGAAAGACACGATCTCTTCTCCTGTTCTTAAGTACTCTGTTAATTCATCTATTGAAGTAAATATGTCCGCCATTGGCTGTTCCTGACAGTATTTTTGAATATATTTAACTGCGCGGTCCAGCACCACATACGTAGACTTTGGTTCAAGGATCACTTCCACAAGAAGTTCCTCATATTGTGGTAGCACTTCTGCCATTTACACTCCCTTGCCTTTAGTTTTTTATAATTATTTTAATTAATGAACTATTCGGTCAGACTATTCAGCATATAAAGCAATATTGCAACAGTACCGATTGTTCCCGGGTCTTCACGCAGATTGAGCTGTACTGAACGACCCATCTCTAATTCTCTACGAGAAAGTCCCGGGTCATTTCCACCAAAGATAATTGCCACCCTTTTGCCCTTAACGGTTTCAAACATTTCATTCGATACTTTTTCTTTCCCATAACCAGGGGGAGCCACAAGAATAAGTTCTTCAATTTTAAGTACTTCTTTGACATCCTCCAAGCCAGACAAGTAGAACAAATTCCCGTTTTTTTGTGTCACATATTTTTGGGCACTAGGCACTCCTCCAGTCGCGGCACCACCGGTGGCCTTTGAAATAACTACGTTTTTAAAACCCAATGAAAGCGCGATTTTAACAAAATCTAAGCATTTTCCAGCACTGCTCACGTTGTGCAAGACAACAAATAAATCATCATAAGACATATTTGAAGAATGATTTTTAACAGTAGAAATTAAACGTATTGGTATGATAATTGTAGCAACGCAAACAAAAATTAATTCTTTAGTGGCTTATTCTGAAAAAATATTTTAATTAAACTTTTTTTAATTAATAATTATTTTTAATAAATAATGAATAAGTGGCGGGCCGACGGGGATTTGAACCCCGGCCGAGGGCTTTCTCCAGAAATATTTTTTCTACCGAAGGCCCTTACGCTTCCACTACGCCATCGGCCCAACAAGCAACTAAATAACTACTTTTCTAACAGACTTTATTAATTTACGTTTATGCCATTATCAAGAATAATTTACAAATAAAAAAATAAAAGCAGAAAAAAATGATTAAATCTTTAATGATGAAAAACTACCTATTCTTTATCAGAAATAAAAATTTTGAACATCTCTATTGGCACAGGTAATATTATAGTACTTGCATTCTCAGTACTTACTTCTCTAATCGTCTGTAAAAATCTGAGCATAATTGCTTGAGGAGACTTAGCAACGATTTCTCCTGCTTCTCTCAGCTTCTCAGCAGCCTGACGTTCACCTTCAGCTAATAAGATACGAGAACGTCTTTCTCTTTCAGATTCTGCTTGTCTTGCCATGGCTCTCTTCATGTTATCTGGTACTTCTAATTCTTTTAATTCTGTCCGAGAAATATTTACACCCCATTCGTCAGTTGCTTCGTCTAAAATGGCTCTTATCTCGGAGTTCACTTTTTCTCTATGGGTTAATAATTCGTCTAGCTCCATTCTACCAACTACAGCCCGAATAGTTGTTTGTCCTAGTTGGTATATCGCCTCTCTGAAGTTTCGTACACGAATAACGGCCTTAGCAGGGTCAATTACGTGATAATAAGCCACTGCGTTCAAAAATACTGGTATGTTATCTTTAGTAATCATTTCTTGTTTTGGAAAGTCTAAGACTTGAACTCTTAGATCTATTAATATTGCTTTGTCAATAATTGGATTTATCCAGAACAACCCTGGTCCTTTAACAGCTTTAAATCTACCCAACCTAAATACTACTACTCTTTCATATTCTTTTACTTGTCTTATACCGCTTATAAGGAACATTAACACTATAAAAATGCTTAGTCCAATTACCCAAGTTAAGGCACTTGCCATTATATTCACCTAATACATTACATAATAATTAAATGCAAAAAAATAAGGAATTATCTACTATATTAACTATATCTAATTTTTTCTAACTTTTGTTTCAAAAAAAAAAATAAACGTGTTTTTTCTTATAATTGCGTTTAAATTAGTTCATGATAAGTTTGTAACGTTTCATATCATAAAGATAGGTCTTTATACAAGCAGAAGTCGTTTATAACTTTTAGATTAAGTTAACAATGTGAATAAGATTCCTCTAGATTTACATTGTCATTCTACTCATTCCGATGGAATATTCACAGTCCAAAATCTTTTAGAACAAGCTTTAGACAAGAACTTGAAAGTATTCAGCATAACAGATCATGATACTTTAGAGGGAAGTAAAGAGCTACTATCACAACCTGAACCTCCAGACATGTCTTTTATTCCCGGGGTTGAAATTAACACTGGAACCGCAAAAACAGAAGAATATCATATTTTAGGTTATTTTATTGATCCTTTCTCCGAAACTTCACTTAAAAAAACATTACAGTACTTAAAAGAAGCTAGAAAAAAGAGAATAATAAAAATGATTGAAAAAATATCTCAATTAGGATATCAAATCTCACTGGAGGAAATCATAAATCGACCTGAAGCAAAAAAAGGAACGTTAGGGCGTCCAATTATTGCACGTGTGTTAGTTGAAAAAAAATATTTTCCAGATGTTCAAGCAGTGTTTGATAAATTATTGGCTCCTGGAACTCCTGGTTATGTGCCTCGAGAGAAAATAATGCCTGAGAACGCAATAAAACTAATTGTTCAGAGTGGAGGAGTTCCTGTGTTGGCTCATCCATTTCAACCATTTACTTCTTGGAAAAAATTGGAACAAGACATAAAAAAATTTGTAAAACTGGGTTTACAAGGAATAGAATATTACTATTCTTATAACCAGAACTATCCCCAACTAATAGAAATTGTTTCAAAGTATCAACCCCTATTAAAGCAATTAGTTCAAGAATATGAGCTAGTAACTACTGCAGGCTCTGATTATCATGGTGATAGAGGAGTATTGGGAACCGCCCTCCCAAAAGAAGAATTATGTAAATTATATGAATTAAAGAAATTAAAACCACCATTAAAATTGAACCTTAAATGTTAAAAAAATATACATAAACAAATTTCCGGTAATTTAGCTTTTTTAGATACCATAACTACGAGTTACAACGTTGTACATTAAATTTATTTCTGTCATTTTATTATCCAAATAAGTTAAGAAGTCTTGTAAGTCTTTTGCGGATGGTAACTCTCTCCATATTAATGCATAATCAAACACACCTAATTGTGGTCCAGTTTGTTTACCTACTAACTTTCCTTCAGATAGTTTTGGCCATTTTTCTATTATCTCTGGCATTATTTTAATGCCTTTAGCAATAGGTGGTCCATAAAATTTCAAATACGTAATTGCATATTTTTCACTAATATCGGAAGGTAACTTAATAACAGCTTCTGGTTCTGGAGGTGCTAATGGATCGCTTACGGTAGTAATTGTATAACGTGCTTTTAAGTCTAAAAGGGCATTATCTATTTTATCAATTAAATTTATTACTTCTTCAATGTTGGGGTCTTGTTTCCAAACAAAACTAATAGTCCAATCAGGGCAAACATTATGTAAAACAGTTTCTTTCTTTTTCAATTCTGAAATAAGCTTTACTGGTTCCATTGGTATTCTCTCGCCTTCCCCAGTGATTGCTGGGTCTTTTTCGAATACTTCTTCTATTTTTTTCAAAGCGTCGAAAAGATTAGGCCCAAAAATTTTCACGTAGCTTTTCATAGCTCCTCAATAATATTAATCCTGTAAAATGAATTTAATAATATGGCCTCTCCTAAATTTTTTTTCAAATAATTCAATAAAAAAAGGTGCAAAACACAATAAATTGAAATTGAAAATTCATAGAATAAACAATAAAATGTTAATCATTCATCATTACTTCCAATTGATACATTAACTCTTCAGGATCCAGCACTTTAAGCATCAAAGAGCCTAAAAATTGTCTTTCTTTATCTACAATACTTATTTCTACAAACTCATCATCTTTAAATGAAATTAAAGCCAAATTTGTGAGTGGAATTGAGAGATCAATTAAATTATGTACATAAATCTCGAGATTTGTTTTTGTAATTCCAATAATAAATGTTTCATTTATAATATGGGCTGAAAATTTTCCAGAACCGACAAGAGAAAGTCCATAAGTAGAAAAAATAACTTTTCTTGTTTTAAGAAAGTCATCTTTATAGTGATTAGGTCTTAAACTCTTTACCATATTCAAAAGCATTTCGACTAATTTTGTAGAATGAAAACTTAGTATTTCACTAGAGCTTATAGGATTTATTGAAATTAGAGTGACCATTGTTTTTTTTGCAATAACGGCCATTCCCCTAGGAATTACCGTATTTATTACAACAGGAACAATTAAAGTATCAAAATCTTTCAACTCATTTATCACTCTTTCTTCTTCGACGCCCCCTACAAAAACAACTAATGCGTTTCTAATGTCTTCGCTGGTAAGAACCTTGTTTTTTAATGTAACTAATAATGTTTCTATGGGTGGTATGTTTTTTAATTCACCCAGGATACTAATAACCTTTGATGCAAGTCCTTGCTTTTCTTTTAATAGCTGATTTAATAATTGGTCGGGCGGTGTAGCAACATAAATGATTTTTCCAACATCTTCAGTTGGTAGTTTAGCCACTGCCTTTAGTGGTTCTGTACTCATTTCTTCTAGGACGTCATAAATCCTTGCTTTAGGAACACCAGACTCTTTACTAATTTCAGGTGCACTTGCTTTACCGCCCAGTAGAACCAGTCCTATGTATGTTTTTGCTTGGTAAGAAGAAAAACCTAATTCCATTAACGCATTAATGATCTCTTTAGAGACCTTCATTTTCATCAGTTCCTTTATTTGGGTGGTATTAGTGACGCACCACATTGGCTACAAAAGACAGCATTGTCATCATTTTCAGCGCCACAAAATGGACAAACTCTTTCACTAAGGGTGCTCATTTTTTTATCTTCCTGTTTCAACGAACTAGTTGTTGTATTTTGTGTTATGCTTTTAACATATTTACTTATAGCTAACTCTTCAAAATCACCAATTATTTTTATTCTTCCTGGTGTTTCATGATTTATTTCTAAGATTAATTGTTGAAGACTCAGTAAATCAAGGTCAAATATTTTTTTAATATCTTCAATTTTTGCTCTTTTTCTTAGTTCTAAATAGCTTATTAATTCTTGTTTTTTCTTACGTCTTAAAAGGAAATGAACACCAAAAAGTCCAGCTATTAAAAATGCACATATCATTCCAAATCCTCTTACAAAGTTCCCCATATCTCCTGGTATGAATGCGGCCCCAAAAAGCGAAGTGAAAAAAATTACCAAAGCAATACTTAGAAGAAGTAATTCTTTCTCAGTAAATAGCTGTATTGTGTCATCTATTTGTTCTAATAACGGCCTTTGTTCATATCTGTATCCAGCTTTTTTAGTAATTCCATTATTATTAGTTCTTTGTTTTTCTGGCATATATTGACTATTAGACTCTTGGGAAATAATAATATTAGAAGAACTACTATTTACTCGTTCTTTTAATAAAGGCTTTTCTTTTTTTCTAAATAATAAAAATGATAATAAATTAACTAGTATAATTATTAGTAATATTAATGTAGATAGAGCAATGATCACCCCTATTACTGCTAGAACTTGAATATCATTTGAAGGGATCACTATTAAGCTGAGCTGAATGTCTGATTTTTCCCTGTTTTCACTCCATATTATTAGTACAAAAGAGTTCATACTCTCATAAGTTTTAGAAATTTCTGCAGATGTTATTCCCTGAGCTAAAATATAATCTGGAGGTATTAATGAGGTGTTCTTTCCAGTTTTTGTCCATTGCTCATAAAAAGAGATTGGGATTAATGCAATGTCATATTTAATATGCTCTGACAGATTTGTTTCTATGTTTTCAGTCTCAAAAGCAATAATTATTATTAATGAGCTTGAATTAGTCTCTACTTTCTTCTCAATATAATTGGTATTACTATTTTCTACAATATAGACGTAATTCTCCCTCATATCTAATGCAATCGGCAACATTGCGAAGGAAAATACAATTATCGTAATAATCAGTACGTATGATAAAACTCTTCCTTTCATTGCTCCTCAAGAATATTATTGTCTAAACAAGTATATATGGTTATCACTATAGTGGTAAATTCAATCGGTTTGCTTAATAAGTGCGAATCAATGATAAACTTGATGTCAAAACGAATTCCCGACGTAGACGCTATTATCAAGGCCGTCGCTGAAAAAGCGTTACAAGACGGTATAATAACAGCAGATGAAAGAGATTTGCTTGTTTCTATTCAATATAGTGCGACTCAACTTGAAGTGTATATCGAAGAGGCCTTAGAAGATGGAATAATTAACAGGAAAGAAGCTGCTAAAATTAAGAAACTAGAAGACGAGTTAATCCAAAAAGCGTGGAAGGTGGCAGAAGCAGACGGAGAAATAACTAGCGAAGAGAAAGAGCTTATTGAGGCATTAATTAAAGTATTAAAGAAAAAGAGAAAACAAATATCTAAATAAGTAATATTTGCTGTTTTCCTATTTGATATAATAAATATTGCCAATAATCTAGTATTAAAAATCTATCCTAACATATTTGTAAAGCTACCTTTCACTTACTCTGGTGACTTCCTCGATTGTGCTTTCATGGGGGTGAGGAACTACAACCACCAAATAAAAAACCCTTCTTCATAAATACCTCTGTCTCAGAGGCACACACAACAAAAACATGTATGACATAAAGAAAAGAGTCTCAGTTTTTATCTTTAAACCCACGTTTCCAGAGAGGAAAGAATTCTTGCTGATAAAATTAAAGATTTAATTTTAACTCCTTTTTTATAAAAAAAGAAATGGCGGGCGCGGAGGGATTTGAACCCTCGACCCCTTGCTCCGCAGGCAAGTGCTCTTCCAAACTGAGCCACGCGCCCAATTTTGTGTTGTGGATTATAATGTTATTTAATTTTTAAGCCGTCACTTCAAGAAATTCAGTGTAATGACAATGCCCGCAAGTAGTCCGGTCTTTATGTTGGGCCATAAAGAAACCAGCTCCACAATTTGGGCATTCTTTTTTGAGCCTTATAATTCGGTCTCCCTCTATCTTGTAATATGTCCATACTTTTCTTGGGGGCCTTTGCTTACGCTCTTTCTTTTTCTTACCAGTACCACCACTGCTGGCCTTTTTTCTTTTTCCCATATTTATTCCGCCTCTACTATATTTTTTTCTGCTGTGTTTTAAGTTGTTTTCGTTGGTGTTAATGTGTGATATTATTCTTTTTCTTCTTCTTGAAGCATTCCTTGACGTTTTAATATATGTTTTGGTTCATTCTTTATGGCTTCTTCAGGGGTGTTATATACATGGACTCTTCCTTCGGACTCATGTTTTCCAAAGTTTCCTTTAATGTACTGAAGAACAACTACATTTTGATCTTTGTTGAGCATTGCTGAAACTTTGGCCTTTACTACATCTCTTGAAGGAATTCCTTCGTTAGGGTGTCGAATAATAAACTCCACTTCTTCTCGTTCTAACAAAGGATTATAACGTTGACTTACGATCTCGATCTCCATATTTCCCACTATCTTGAAACTCTCATTTCTTGCTTTTTAATTTCTTCGATAGCGATTATCTATGAAATCAAAAAAAAGAACTAATAATCTAATTTAATTACAAACCGTTTCATATTTCTTATTTTTCAGTTACGTAAAAAGAAAATAAAAAAGAAAAATAGTTAAATTCCAGAAGTTCGTGTATGTTTTCCCCTTCTATCTGCAGGATAAAGCCTTTCTGTAGTATTAATTTCTCTTGCTCCTTCTTTTTCTAATATTTCTTTAAACCGTAGCATATATTTTAGCAATGCGATCAGATCTCCTGTTTCATATATTCCTCCCTTTAACTCGGCATAGCTATCATAGCTTATTATTCCCTTCGGATCCAAGAAGATCGTAAAATATAAAGAACCAAATTTTTCTCCTTGCCATACGTTATCTTTGATCTGGACTAGTTCAATTCCTTTTTCTTTTAGCTCTTTAATTATTTGTTCTATTCTTTTTTCATTATTCTCATTTTTCATTTATACCGCCTTGATTATTTTAGAATATTGCGGACTTAATAAAAGCAATAATATGTTTTTTTCCAATTTTGCTTTTTCCTTCAACACGGTTTTTAAATACATAGGGAAATTCACAGAGTCTCCAATTTCTAGGAGTTTGTTTCAAAATATCAAACAAAATTTTATATCCTTGAGGTGTGATTTTAGTGTTACTACGCAGTAACGCCCTTACTTTTTCAGTGTTACCACCAAAAAATCCACTCATTATATCTCTTACTCTTGGGCGACGTCTTATTAAAAGAGAAACTTTTCCAATCATTGTAGCACCCCATGAAATAAGCTTTCTAATAAGTCCCCAATTTTCTACTTTTTCTCGATAACCTACTACTAAGTCACAACCCTGTCTAAGTAGTTTAAAGCCATCATCAATTTTTTCTGGAGGATGTTGAAAATCTCCGTCAATTACAAAAAAATATGGTGTTTTACATATCATTATTGAGTCATAAACGCTAGCTGTAAGCCCATGAATTTTTTCTTTGCTTCGATCTAGAAGTATCACATTAGGATTTTTCTCATGAAATTCTTTGACAATCTCCTGTGTTCTATCTTTTGAGCCATCATCGGCAACAATTATATGTATCCCGGGAAATAATGTAGTAATCCTATCAATTAATTTCCCGATATTTGGTTCTTCATTAAGAGTTGGAATAATGACTGTTAGTTCTTGATATTCTTGCATTTTGTTCACTACCTACCTCTCATTGTTCAAAATGAAAAAAAGAAATAATAAATTTAAGTTATTATTTGAAAACAGGTGCTTTTCCAGGGGATAATAAAATAGTATTATTTTCTAATTTTTGAGGATTAACTACATATCTCCCGTCATAAATAATTATTGTCTTTTTTTCATTCACGCCAAGAAATGCTTTTACATTAAAATCTTTTGAATATTCTTTATGATCAGTGGTAATAAACACGATATCTATTGTATTTAGTTCTTCTTTTGTTGGTTTTTTTACACCTGCTATTGCTAAAATCTCATCTTCTGAATATAGAGGATCATCTAAGAAAACATTAGCTTTTTTATTTTTTAATTCTTTAACAAGTCTTATGGCGGGAGAATTCCTATGTTCTTTTACTCCTCCGCGGTAAGCTAATCCTAATACTAGCACGTTTTTTTCATTAAGAGCAGTTTTTTGTCCTGCTAAAACATCTTCTACTCTTTTTACTGCCCATTTTACCATATAGTCATTACTTTTTCTTCCTTCAACTAACAATGTAGGGACATAACCGTAGGCCTGAGCTTTTTCAATGATAAAGTATGGATATACTGGAATGCAATGCCCACCAACACCAATTCCTGGTATATGTATATGACTATATGGTTCAGTATTTGCAGCATTAATTGCTTCCATAACATCGATATTCAGATATTCACTAATAATTGCAAATTGATTTGCTAATGCGATATTAACATCCCTATAAGCTCCTTTGAATACTTTTACTGCTTCTGCAGTAATAGCATTTTTAACGGCGATAACTCCCTTTTTAGCAATTCTTTTGTAAAATTCTTTCATAATTTTAGTAGTTACTTGGTCTCCGTCCACTGCACCAATTATTTTTGGATATCTTTCTACTATATCATCAACTACTCTTCCAGAATAAGTTCTTTCTGGTGCAAAGCCAAGTCCAATATCTTTTCCTACTTTTAGACCGGAATTCTCTTCTAAGAGAGGTTTGAGAAACTCTTTAGTTGTCCCTGGGGGAACCGTTGACTCTTGAATTACAACCGTTCCAGAATGAATATTTTTTCCAATATCTGTATAAAGTTTTTTAAGAGGTTTTTTTTCTAATTGGTTATTTTCATCGGTAAGAGTTGGAATTATTACAATGATGATTCTTGCTTCTTCTAAGGCTTCTGCTAAATTAGTAGTCGCCTTAAATTTATTTTTCTCTAAGGCTTTTCTTAGTAATTCCGGAACCTTTGGCTCATCAAAAGGAACTTTACCTTTATTAAGTTCTTCCACTAATTCCGAATTAATATCTACTCCTATTACTTTATATCCATTTGAAGCAATTATTGAAGCTAATGGAAGACCCATTTTTCCCAGACCAATAACTGAAACAGTTATTTTTGTTTCCGTTAATTGTTTTAATGTAACAGAAAGCATTGAATCAGTCATATCTGAACTTTTGAACACTGTTTAGTTTAAATGCTAACCGATTCATACGTAGTCCATTGTCCCAAAATCATTAAAAAAAATAAAGATGTGTTTGAAAAACAAAAAGAAATCCTAATCTTCTTCTATAAATTCGGTTCCTATGAAACCATACATATTTACAGAACCACATTTAGTACATTTCAAATAAATAACTGGAATTCCTTCGCTAACTTCTGCTTTCACAAACTCGTGTTCCGTATCTTCTTGACAGAACTTACAAAATATTTTCATCATGTCAATCACTACTTTTGAATGTTTTTACATTGAGTGTAAATTTTTCGTTTAAAGTAAAGAGATAAAAGCCTCTTGTTATCAAAGAGTGTTTCTTAGTATCTTTTAATAAAATTTTCCCGTCATAATGAGAATTTAGTGCTGATGATGTATTACCATTGGTATCCTTGCAGTATCTAAAACATAATCTGTTAGTGTCCTTTTAAGTCCAAATCTTCCTTCTCGCTTAGAATGACCCATTATTGCCAAGTCTGGTTTGTCCCTATTAAGTACGGCAGCTGCAGCTTTTCCTACATTATGAGAAACAATGAAGTGGGGAACTATTTTCGTGCTGAATATTTTTTCATAACCTTGTACTAACACTTCAAATTCTTCTTTCTCTTTTACAATTACATCTGCTTCTAATGCTCCTCTTAATGGTGTTAGATTTGGTAGATCTGCGATATGATATGCATGTAGTTCTCCTTCTTTGCCTATTAATAAAGAATTGGCCCAAAACAATAGTTTAGGATCTCTTTGTGTTCTTGGAAGTAAAATTCCTATTTTTTCAAAGCGTGGGATCTCTTCCTCGTCACCAGGTAATCTACCCTTTTGAGGATATGCTTGTAATACGTCATAAGTTACTTTTGGAATGACTTTTGCGGAGACGCTATTTAATAAAAATCGGTCTATCCATTTTAGTCTTCTTCTTGAGGGCATTATCATTAATTGATAATCTTCTTTTTGTGCTTCTTCAAGAATAACTTTAATAGTGTCAAGTTTCTTTGAAATTTTTACTTTCACAGGAATTTTTAGTTCTTCAAATTCTTTAATGAATTTTTCAGGATCTCTACGACCATTATGTAATATCGTTACTGTGGCTCCAAATTCATGAGCTATAAACTTAGCTACCGCTACTCCAAATCTTTCAAAAGGCTGAAGTGCTAAGGGTACTAAGATATTTTCTAATTCTATGAAATAATCATCAGGGATCTTGTATCCCATTTCGAAAAACTTTCTTAGTGCGTCATCCTTATCAAAAGTCATTCCTTATCTACCTCTTCATCCTTATTTATAATATAATGGGCGAAGGAATCAGTAATTTCCTCAGTGAGTCCTCTTTTTACAACAGTTACCCATAATATACTGCCTATTATTATCCATCCAATGGCGCCTATCAGAGCAACATGAGAATGAAGTACTAATGCAATGCCTAAACCGATCTGGATTATTACAGAAAGTATTGGGAATAATGGAAAGTAAGGTACCTTGTAACCATAAAATAATTTATTTGAATATTTTTTACGAATTTTGAAAATGCTAAGATTAACTTGTAAGAAGAGTAGAACAAATAACAGATCTGCAGCTGAAGCAACCTCGTTGATGGGTAAAAATACGGCAATAAAGATCATTATTGTTCCAGATACCGCTATTGCTACATGAGGAGTTCTTCTCCAAGCATTGACTTGGTTGAATGCCTTTGGCAATAAATTATCTCTTCCCATTACGAAAGAAACACGTGCTGAACTATATATTGTAGCATTTAAGGCAGATAGTGTAGATACTAACCCACCAAATAGCATTAGCCCTATTCCTAATGGCATAAATTGGCGCGCTGCTTCTGCAAGTCCAAGCTCACCAATATTTGCTAAAAATTGCCAAGTAGGTTCGTTTCCAGGAGGGTTAACTGCTACCAAGGAAACAAGTCCTACTAAGAAGTAAATAGGAACAACAATCATTAGTGAATAAAAAATTGCTTTTGGAATATTCATATTAGGTTCTTCTACTTCTTCCCCTGTTTGAACTATTATCTCATATCCCTCGAATGCGATAAAAGTAAAGCCCATTGCCGTAAAAATAACGGTAAAACTATCACCAGGTGGAATAATTGGCTCTAGTTTTGAAAAATTCACACTAGGGTTCTTAAGCGCAACCCAAAGCCCACTAACAATAAAAATACCGATTATGATTACTTTTGTAATTGTAATAATATTTCCCACACTACCTGTCTCTGAGGAGCCTAAGAAATTAATGATCAGAAAAGTAATAATAATTGTAACTGCAAAAATCTGGGTCAATAAATGTGTATCTCTAGATGGTGAGATCATTCCTATTTCCTGCAGGAAAAAGGCAAAATATGACCCAAAACCTAATGCGTACAAACTACCTGCAACAATATGTGCTAACCAACTCATCCAACCGCTCAAAAAGGCTTGATATTTGCCCATCGAGGATTTTACCCATAAATAACCACCACCTGCTTCTGGCACAGCACTACCTAATTCTGCATAATTCAATGCAGTCATACTAGTTGCAAATCCATTTAATAAAAATGCAAGTAGTAATGCTGGCCCAGCTATCCCTGCAGCAAGACCCGTAAGAACGAAAATTCCTGCGCCAATCATAGCACCTACTCCAAGCATAGTTATATCGAACAAGGTCAAGTCTCTTGACAGCTCAGAATGCCCCATTGCAACAATGACTTCTTTAGGCACAGATGGAGATACTCTCCGAAATTGACTTCCTATAAAAAGCAAAAAAATAATCAGTAAAATAACCAGTATTGTAATATAAACCTGCCAACTAACGTTGTAAATCCACAGTTCCGGCATATTATCACGTGTTTTAACCAATATTATTGAACGTAATTTATCTTATTACGAACAATTCCTAAAAAAGGTAGATAAAAAGGATTATGATAAAAATTACTGTTATATGAGAAATAACCCCTTTTTTCAATCATCAGTCTTTCAATCTCAGAAATATTCCAAAATTTCATATAATGTGCTTCTTCTAGCCGGGATGCGTCCAGCATCATAAATTAATCTAATTATCTCTTCTTCTTCCATATACGTGCCAAATTCTGCGCCTGCTTCCCGGGAAATATTTTCTTCAAATAACGTGCCTCCAAAATCATTTGCTCCTGCTAATAATCCAAACTGCGCAAATTTAGATCCTGTTTTTACCCATGATACTTGAATATTTGGTAATAGCTCTCCAAAATAAAGTCGACTAGTTGCTAGTAAGGAAAGATCTTCGATTCCTGTGCTCCCTCGTCTCGATATTCCTTCTCTGAACAAATATGTATTTTTATACACAAATGGAAGTGGAATGAATTCACTAAATCCGTTTGTTTGTTCCTGAACTTTTTTAATAATCCCTAAATGCTCTGCAATATCTTCTAAGGTCTCTATATGACCATACATGATTGTGCTAGTAGACTTAATTCCTAAGCTATGGGCAGTAACAATTACTTCAATCCACTTATCAGTCTTTAATTTGTTCGGACAAATTATTTCTCTTATATTATCTACAAGTATCTCCGCAGCAGTTCCAGCAAGACTTCTTAGTCCTGCATTTTTAAAATCTTTTAAAACATCTTCATAACTTAAGCCATTCTTTTTAGAAAGAAAATAGATTTCAAAAGGAGAAAAACCATGGATGTGTACCTCTGGATATTCCTTCTTGATGGTTTTTATTAACTCTAAATAATAATCATAATTTAGTTTAGGGTCGATACCTCCTGTAATACAAATTTCACTAACTTTTCTTTTTTTAGCTATCTTTGTCTTTTCTTTTATTTCGCTAATCTTTAGGCGGTATGCGCCTTTATCTCCCTCTCTTTTCGAAAAAGAACAAAATTTACATCCCATATAACAGATATTTGAAAAATTTAGATTCTGGTTTCTAATAAAAGTAACAATATCTCCTTTTAATTCTTTTCTTAATTTATCCGCATCTTTAATTAGTTTGTAGAAGTCATCTCCTCTATATTTTAATAACGTTATTATCTCTTTTTTTTCGTTTTCTGAAGGGAAATATGTTTTTTTATTCATTCTAAACTCAATTTTTTATCATGATGTTCCTCCTTAAAACTTCATTCTTAAGTTTTCAAAAAAGAACCTATTATAAAAAAATAAAATTTTTCAAAAGAGAAATCTTATGATCCCTGATTTCAAAAATTTATTTCCTGTAAAAGCGGTTTTACGTTTTCTCCCACGAAATCATAATAATCATGATATACAGCTAATCTCTCATTAAATTCTAACCCTTTTTTTTCTAAAATCTTATGAATTTTATCTATTTTTGGCCATGGATACTCAAAATTAACATAGTCTTTAGTAACTGGAGAGATTCCTCCTAAATCATTAGCACCCCACTCAATTACTTCTAAGATTTGGGAAGGTTCTAATAAATTCGGCGGTACTTGTATAGATATCTTAGAAGGCAATATTATTCTTGCTAATGCTGTGATCGTAAATATTTCTTCATTATTTGGAGGTGCTGAGTTTTTCATTGGTGTGTTTTTTAGGGGGCGAAATGGTTGAATTATAATTTCTTGTATAAATCCATATTTTCTAAAAAGCTCTTCAATGATGAGTAATGCTTTTATTCTTTCAGTTACAGTTTCTCCTATTCCTACTAAAATTCCAGTAGTAAATGGAATTTTATTTTTTAATGCCCAAATAATACTTTCAATTCTTTTATCGGGAACTTTATCTGGGGAGGCATAGTGAGGCTTTCCTTTTTTAAGTAATTCTTTACTTGTTGTTTCTAACATTAATCCTGCAGAAGCAACAAATGGTTTTAGTAAACTCCAGTCTTCTTGGGATAAAACTCCTAAGTTCGCGTGGGGCAAGAGTCCAAATTTAATTGCCTGCCGGATGTGAAATATGGCATATTCAACAGTTGAGGAAACGCCTTGTTTTTCATAATATTCCCTAACATCCGAATATTTTTTTTCAGGTTTATCTCCTGATACAATTAAGGCCTCTTTACAGCCAAATTTTTTGCTTGTTTGAAGCGTTTTTTTTGCTTGCTCCAATGGTAGCCAGTAAAAATCATTGTCTCGAGAAAAACCACAATATGCACATGAATTACGACAACGCTTTATTATTGGAAGAAAAACATTTTTTGAGTAAGTAATATTTTTTCCATATCTCCTTTCTCTTATCTCCGTTGCCATTTCTATTAAATAATTTTTATTCTGTAATAATTCCGCAAAATATTGAATTCTATCTTTATTAATTGAAATATCTCTCACTCTGACCACTGTTTGTAGCGTCAAATTTTCTTATTAATAAGTTAAAAAATCTTTTTTCAAATAAAAAAATAGATGAATTTTGAGCAATCTTTGGGTTTTTCTTAGACACTTGATTAACTTAACAACATTGTTAACGCCGTTTCATTTTTATTCTCTATCCTTACAGTATCGAATAAGGAATTCAAGGGGTATAATGAATGGTAAAAGTAAAGAACGCCGACGAAATCCGTGATTTAATTATTAACCATCCTTTGGAATATAGAAGGATATTTTCAATAGCTGCGCATATTGACCATGGTAAGTCAACTACCGCAGACTATCTGTTAAGAAGAGCCGGTCTAATGAGTGACCATGCTGCTGGTCAAGCACGTGGTACTGATTACGACCAAGAAGAACAAGAACGAGGTATTACTATTTTTACAAGTGTAGTAATCCTCGCCTATGAATACGAAGGACAACTTTACATCTTTCAAATCAACGACACTCCTGGTCACATCTCTTTCACTGGTGAAGTAAGTCGTGCACTCCGTGGTAGTGATGGCGCCGTAATCCTAGTTGATGCTCTAGAAGGAGTCATGACACAAACCGAAACAAACATTCGTCTTGCCGTAGGAGAGGAAGCCTGCAAACCAACGCTATTCATTAACAAAGTTGACCGTTTAATCAGTGAGCTCCGCTTAAAACCCGATGAAGTAGGTAAAAAACTTGAATCTATAATTAAACAAGTTAATACGCTAATACGCAGAGTCGCCCCAGAAGAATTCAAGAAAGATTGGCGTGTAACACTAAACGATGATTCTATTGCCATTGGTAGTGCTAAAGATGGCTGGGCTTTCACTTTAAGCATCTTAAAAGAAAAAGGCGTCACTTTTAACAAAGTCTTCGAAAAATATGCTGAAGGAGACATTAAATGGTTAAGAGAAAACTTACCGTTAGATGATGCAATTCTTAGAATGGTAATTAAAAACTTACCATCACCAAAAGAAGCCCAAAAATGGAAGATCAAACGGATTTGGAAAGGAGACTTGAACAGTGAAGCAGGTAAAGCCTTGATGAACTGTGATCCTAAAGGACCTCTTTTAGGAATGATTACAAAGGTCTTCGTAGATCCTAAGAGCAGAAGACCAATCCTTATTGGTAGAGTATTTAGTGGAACTCTAAAGGCGGATGATACAATCTATTTGCTTGGTAAAAAGCAAAAGCACAGATTAAAGAGACTTGGAGTCATGGAAATTACTGATCTACTTGATGTCCCCAAGATTCCTGCTGGGAACTTGTTTGCAGCATTTGGTTTTATATGCCCTGCTGGAGAGTCATTTACAAGAGAAGGAACTGAAATTGAAGGGTTCGAAGAAATTACTTATGCAGCAGAACCGGTAGTAAGTGTAACAATCATCCCAAAGAATCCACAAGACGTAGCAAAATTAGGTGATGTAGTTAACTTATGGATCGCAGCAGATCCTACTGCTCAGTTTACTTTTGATAATGAAA
>JAMOVR010000241.1 GCA_027061945.1 Candidatus Heimdallarchaeota archaeon | reverse complement strand
GTTAATAAAAACCGTATTCTTCGCAGAGGTTATTTTAGTTATGATTGTTATAATGGCCAATGTCATATCTGTTATGAGAGGTATCATCTCAGAATCTAAAAACGAGATTTTTGTTCTTAAAAGCATGGGTGCAAATCAAATACAAATTTTTATTGGTTCAATGAGACAAGGACTGTTCTGGGGATTTTTCTCTGCACTATTTGGAACAGGTCTTGGAGTTGTTATTTCATTATTCCTAGTAAAAATAAATTCAATTCGTATATTCTCTCACTCTTTTAGTCCTGTTTTCAATATCCAACTATTATTACTTAATACCTTTTCAACGTTGATACTTTATTCCTTAGGCTTTTTCGTTGCATATAAAGAAGAAATTGCATCATCCTAATATCGAAAAAGTGTGTTTTAATCCTTAACAAAAGTTATTCCTATTTAATATAATATATTAATTATAAACGCTGATTTTTTATTTTTAGTATAATTTTTGTATAAATGTGTGGTTTGTTTAGAATTATTGTTGTATCTTTTAACTATGTTCAGATTTTATTTACTATATTTATTATATTTATTTAAGAGATATCTTTTGCATTTATGTGAAAAACAACGTTCATGTTTCAATAAACTCAACCTTAATTAAAGTCGGAATACCATTTTCTGAGCCGATGGGTGAATGGTTCTCGATTTTTACTACCGAAAAGCTAGAACTTGTTTTCCATGTTCTAAGCCAAATTTCTCCATTGTTTAGGATAATTCGGGTCTTTATTTCAACGTAAGTTATTTGAAATGTATCATCATTGTTGTATATTTGTAAGTATTGTGGTAATTGAGATCTGAATATTTTTGTTTGATTTGTCCAAGACATTGAATCTTGTGAATATATTCTTATAGAATAACTAACTTCCGCTTCTAAAACGTTTTCTGGCCAATAACATTCTAAAAAGATTCCTTCAGGTTGGTCTTCATTTATATCTAAGGGGTAAATCTCTTGATATAAAGTCCATGCACGGCTTTGATATTTATAACCTATAATAACTGGGCCAGCAATTAATGGTTGTGTAGTTAATTTATACAATGAAAATTCTGGATTTTCATATAGAAGAGTACCAAAAGCTCCACTCACAGAATAAGTAAACATTGACATTGGAAAATAGGACCGTAGATATTCTAAATAAAAATCATGTTGCTGACGAATATTTACCAAATATAAAATACTATTATTAGTTAACAGATTCAATAATCTTGTTAAATTATGGTCGTTAAAGGGCAAATCTTTATTATATTGATAAATAGTCATTAAATCAATTACAGATCTTTTAGAAAATAATTCTACGCCGGGTATATTTACCCCAATTGTTATTTCATCTGGTTCTGCGACGGTACTTATCATTTTTGATAAGTCTAATATATTTTCTCTGTAGTCATATACCCATTTTGTCTGAAATTTTTGAATATCAAAACCAGTATCTGCTAAAAGAATAATTTGTCCACTCAACGGAGTAAAAATCAAGAGGATTATTAAAAAGATTGATAATGCTCTTTCTGTGTGTAGCACCCATTTTTTCTTTATGTTTACATGGTTAAATAGGGCAATTCCTATTGTAAGTAATAAGAAAAATATTGCATACGACAAGCCAGTAATTATGTTCTTATGGAATAAATAATATCTCATATGTACGTTTTCGGGAATATACTGGAAAGGATAAAAAGGATATACTGCTCCAAAACCTAATAATATTGTAAATATCATGCTACTTATTAGGGAATAACTTGTGGCTTTATTCTTTATTTTTTCTAAGAACGAAGTGAAACCTACGGATACGAAAATGGCAATAGTAGGTAGTAGAATTGATAAATATCTCGAGCTCCCATTAGAAAAATATGCGATCCATATTAAGAAATAAGTAGTTGAGTAAGTAATAAGTCCAATGGTTTTATTATCTTTTACAATTAATTCAATTCCTTTTATTTTATACCAAATCCAGGGCAATACAAATAACGATCCTATAAAAATAATTCCTACTGCTGAGATGATATCTGCTTTATGAGCGTTTTCTATATACGTCGTTACGGCAGGGTTGTTTATACCTTCCCATTCCCATACTAAATGACTCGTTTTTGATTTTACATAAGTGTTGATTAAGAACTGTTTTGTTCCGGGAACTGTATTTACTATATGATAAAGCCACCCCATCCCAGGTATTAATCCGATAAATATCGGGAGATACATAACAATTGATCTTTTAATATTATACTCTCCTTCTTTTCTCCAAATTATTATTATCAATAAAATGCCTAAAAACAACACAAATATTCCAATTAAAACGTGTATGCTATTTGCTGCTTTTTTAGCTAAAAATATAGTAACGATTCCTACCCCTGTAGTTTTAATTGCTTTAATAAAGTTATTTCCTTTAATAAGCATGAAATAAACAAAGAATAATGCATAACCATTTATTTTAGTTAAAGGAGCTAATGATAACCCTGCTGAAATAAAAACAAGCCAATAAAATAATTCCTTTTTATTCTGTTTTTCCATCTCTATCTTTAAAACACCGTATAACACTAATATATAGATCATAGTTATTGGGAGTTCTTGGTA
Organism: Candidatus Heimdallarchaeota archaeon; assembly: GCA_027061945.1. Taxonomy (GTDB): domain Archaea; phylum Asgardarchaeota; class Heimdallarchaeia; order Heimdallarchaeales; family JAJRWK01; genus JAJRWK01. The sequence goes on along the minus strand of JAMOVR010000241.1, from coordinate 28,875 downwards.
ATAAGCCCATTCAAAAATTAGGAAATAAGTAAAAGGAAATGAGAGAAATATTAGTGTGCTTAGCGAAGGAATTAATGAGATGTCTGTTTTGTTTTTTATTTTGTTTGAAATTTCGTAGATAGAGATGGTAATTCCTGTTAGGAATAAAAATGGAAAATAATTAGTAGCAGGCTCGCTTGTTAAATAGTATGTATACGCAATGTACATACTTACTAATGGTGGTTTAAAAATAGGGATGAAGTTTAGAGGGTCAACTGCTGGAATTCGATCGTATAAATAAAAAACAAATCCATGAGGGAAATAAAAATGCAATGCATCCCAACCTCTTAGTGGATAAATTGTTAGCATTATCCCATATTCAATAATTATTAACAACGTAAAGAATTTTGATAAGTTAGCTAATTGAGGCGTTTGGAGAGGATGAATCTCAGAGATCGTCCTTCTAAGAAACATAAATCTTTCTGCGGTTTTAGGAATATTTCTAAAAAGAGTAAAAATAGCATAAGTGAAAGTTAGCCCTTCAAAAATATACATGTATCTGTTTAAATATCCTGGAAACAGCAATCCTATCAAAGTAGCAGGGATAACTAATGAAGAGATCCCAAATAATAATGCGGACAAATAATATTCTGTCACGTTTAGCTGAATTTTTAACGGTTTTTTCAACCGATTAGTAATAAATAATCCAGCTGAAAGGACACTTATCGGTGGCAAGATCATCATTAGAATATTCATTTTTCCCTCTCCAGTAAGTCTTTTACAGAGATAGTTGAATGCTCCTCTATGAACTTTTCAAGTCCTTTAAATCCCGTTATTACAAAGATCATTGGAATAGCGCTTGTAATCGCCGTGATTGAGAACCAACCAATCCGGGGATCTTTTGTGATGAACGTAATATAAGTTGCGTAGAAAAACACTAATGAAATTAAAAACAATACAATTGCTCCTGCAGCATATTTATATTTTATTTTGGTTGGAGTTTGAGTACTTTGCTTTGGAGATTTTGGCGTACGATTGAAAATAGTTTTAGAGCCAAATAGTCCTTTTATTACTGCACTTAGCATGAATGGCTGTATTGCCATTGAATACAACGAAAACAAAGTAATTCCAATTACTTTTTTAATTAATGGTAATTGATGATATTTTGTCTGGACTTCTGCATCAATTAATAATGCAGACACACCCATAAAGATAGTACTTAAAGAAACAAGTGTAGGGGCTACTAAGAATAAAAAACTATTTGCTAAGTTAGACGCTCCGGGTCGTATTATTGGTATACTTACTCCAAGCATGTATAGTAATATAAAATTCATTAACCATAACATTACTCCTAAAGTAGGTAAAAACAAGGTCACTAAGAAATCAATTTTGGAAAATACTGGGAGTTCCTTAGAAAATAATACATTTTTTGCTCTTAGTCTAAACGATTTTGTAAGTCCATTGTTCCATCTCCATATCTGTCGAACACCACTAATTGGATCCCAAGGAACCAGCCCGTCAGTTCCGATTTTATCGTAAAACACGCCTTTATATCCTTTTGTTGCCAAGTATATTGACGTATCAGTGTCCTCGGCGATTGTATCCTCTAGAATTCCTCCTTCTTTTAACAATATCTCTTGGTTTAATAATCCCGTTGTTCCTGCAAAAATAGGTGTTCTAGATAAATGTCTGGATCTTTGAAATATCCCAAAAAATTGGGAATGAATAAAAGCGGACGCTTTTCTCATCCATGAACCCGTATTTACAAAATTTGCTCTTTCTTGGACTAAAAATATTTTAGGATCTTGAATCGCTAATTTAACAGTGTTTTGTAGGAAATCAGGCTTAGAAACATGATCTGAATCAAATATTGCAAAGTAATCTGCAGGATATGTCCGAATTACCTCGTTTATTGCCCCTCCTTTGAATCCTTTTCTATTTGTTCTTCGGTGATAGATACCTCTTTTGCTTTCTACGTATTTCTTTAGATTAGCGATTGGTTGAGGAGAATCATCTGCAACAATTACTCGAAATCGGTCTAGAGGATATTGTTGTGAAATTGCAGCATCAAATGTATCTTTAACAATCCTGAACGGTTCATTGTACGTTGGAATAATTATGTTAACCATCGGTGCTGGTGTTGGTAGTTTTTCTATTAATCGTGGTTTTTTATATCTCCATGCTCTTGCGATATGCCAATAAAGTATTGCTATGTAAAGAGTACCAAGGATTTCTAAAACCAGGATTACTAAGTTCAATGTTTTTCCTTGTGAAGATAAAGAAGAATCGAGTACCAACTCTGTTGAGGAGTACAAATAATATACTTCGAATACGGCAATTATTATAGCTGCTAAGTATGCAAAGAAAGAGAAGACGCGTTTCACGAAACCTCAAAGTTTGCTTTGTATGAGCATAAAAAAAGCATTCGGTAAAAAAGTATGAATAAAAGTTAGTTTTTGTTCTTTTTTTAAGAGTTTGAGCTTTTAGCTACCTCTTTATAGATCTCCATTATGTCTCTTAGTAATTCGATAGCTTCTTGTTTTGGTCTTTGGAAGCTATTACGACCTACAATCGATCCGTAACCGCCACCAGCAGCTATTTGTCTTATCTCTTCGAGTATTGCTTCTTTACCTTTTGCAGGTCCTCCACTGAAAATAACGATTCTTTTTCCATTAAATGCTGCTTGTAAGACATGGCTTACTCTGTCAGCCAAAGTATCGATCTTTATATTATTATCTTTATAAACTGCTTCGTTTTCCGGTAAGCCAATCTTTTCGGTGGGTGGTTTAACTTTAATCATGTTTGCACCCATTTGCGCAGCAATGTGAGCGGCATAGGCAACGACATCTACCGCAGTTTCTGCTTCTTTTGATAATCCACTTCCTCTTGGGTAAGACCAAACAATTACAGCAAGACCATTAGATTTAGCATATTGAGTCATATATTGTAGTGTTTCATACATTGCGTTTCTCATTGCTGAGCCAGGATAAATTGTATAACCAATAGCTATTGCCCCTATTCTTAGCGCGTCTTCTATTGTTGACGTTACTGCTGGTATTGGATCTTTTGTTTTATATAATAAGTCCTTGCTGTTTACCTTTAAAATAAGAGGAATTTCGTCAGGATATTCTCTTGCTCCCGCTTCTAAAAATCCTAGAGGTGCAGCATACGCGTTAAGGCCTGCCTCTATTGCTAATTCAAAGTGATATAAGGGGTCATATCCCGCAGGATTTGGTGCAAAGCTTTTTGCTGGTCCATGTTCAAATCCTTGGTCAACAGGCAAAATTACTACTTTACCGGTTCCTCCTAAGTAGCCATGATTAAGAATCTGAGCCATACTTCTAATTACGCCAGGATTTTCATGTTTATAATTGTTTAATATATTCTTTACGGCTTGAGTCGTCATTTGAAAATCACCGAATAAATCACACCATAACATAGAATAAAAGAGTTATTTTGCCACTCTCCTTAGTTTGTTTCAAAAAATACCAATGATTGGAATGTTTTTTTTAGTTTTAATTGAAAAAAAATAATGAAAAATTTATTTTAGCATCAATCATAAGAGGAAATCATCTCTCTAGAAAAAGGGGTTGGAATATGAGAAACAATGTCAAGGATAATGTTTTTTATATATGAGACAGGACTGGACATCTTGTCTTGTAGTGACTGTAAAGAGAAAAACATAGAAAAAGAATCCTAACACAGGTCATTCCCTTGCAATGAAGTGATTTTGGAGCAATCTTTTTCTATGACGCAGAAAGCCCCTCGTAAAACAAGACACGCGGTAGTTCACTTAACTGCCGGTTGGCTTTTTTTTTAAAAAATATGATTTGTTTTCTCACATAAATTAAAACATAATAAACAAGCTTTTTTTAGTTCAATTATTAAAAACAGAATGTGAAAATCCTAGATTCTGCCAAGGTCTTGCGTATATTGTTAAAATTATTCATTATTTTTTTCTACTTATTTTTGTCATATCATGCGATAGTAAGCGCCTTTTTATTATATCTAAACCGCGTTAATGAACCTTCTTGGTGGTATTTAATAGATATTTTGACCTTGGTATTCGAAGTCATTGCAATGTACGGGATAATTCAGTTTTTAAAAACGGGTGTTATCTCTTTAAATTACATTACTACTAACATCCCCGAAATAACAACTGATTATTATGATGTTGATGTTTTTATTCCTATTAAAAATGAAGATCCTGAAAGGCTGGCAAGGACACTTCAGGGATTTATAGAACAGACCTATCCTTCAGAAAAAATTCATGTCTATGTTGGTACAGAGACAAAAAATGTTTCTTTGCTTGAGAAATACAGAATTATTTGCAATAATTTCGGTGCAACCTTAATTCGTGAGGATAATAATTTCTACAAAGCAGGAATGTTAAACATACTTTTGAAACGAACTTCCTCACCAATTGTCCTTACTTTTGACTATGATCATCGTCCTACTCCTGAAGGCGTCTATTTTTTAGTATCTAAATTACTACATTCAGAGGAAGATGTTGCTTTTGTTCAAGCTAAAGCAAAGTTTGAAGGAATAAAAAATTCATTACATGCATGGGCTTCCTTATTATACAAACAATATTTTGAAGTCGTAAATGTTGCTAAGTCAACTATTGGTACTGTAATTTATAACGGTACTACTGCTGCATTCAAAAGAAAATATTTAGAAGAAGTCGGTGGTTTTCCCATAAAGACTTTTACGGAGGATGCTGAACTAACAGTCAATTTCCTGATTAATGGATATCATGGAGAGTTTTTAAACAAGAGCTGTTCAATAGGAACAGTACCTAAAAATTATTCCTCTCAAGTATCTCAACTTTGGAGATGGACACATGGTGGCGTATCTGTTTTCAAATATTATGCCGCAGACGTCTTAAAAACCAAAAAGCTTTCTTTAACCCAGAAAATAGATGTGCTAAGTACTTATGGTCTTTTTTTTGTCTTAGTAGGTGCTTATGGGTATGTTATTGCCATCTTTTTAGGACTTGTTACTCACAATCAAATTACTCGCCCTTATTATTTTGGAGTACCTCCTTCGATTATTACACCTGTGACTATTTCTAGTGTATATGCGGCACTGGCCCTTTTATCTGGTTATCTAGCTAAAACACGAGAAAAAGAACACTTGCCATGGTCTTTAATGTTTATCTCTTTAATTATTTCGGTCGCAACTAATCCATTTCTTTTAGGGGCGGTATTTTATGCAATTTTAGGCAAAAAAGGACCAAATGATCCTAAGGGGAATTGGTCTAAAAAAATACATATGACTTCAACTTCATTATTGTTTTTGGTAATTGGTATTTTTCTGATCTATTCAGGTATTTGTTTTATCTTTTCTGGGATTATGGATGGATCTCTTTTGGTTCTAATTGGATTAACATTAATTCCTACTTTTTTCCTGCATTTGAGATATGATGTTTTTAACAAAATATAACCAAATTCAGTGAACTACCCCTTGCTTTGGCAAGGGGCTTCCTGCTTCACCAAGAAGACTTGCCCTGAGACCACTTCCTTATAAGAAATGGTTCGGAGTATTTTTTTAGGATTCTCTCCACAGGCGTTACGGGCCGTCCCAGCAATGTCTTGATTTTGAGGATGTTTAGGGAAGCGTTGTAGTCTCTGTCCGCTTTCCAACCACAAAACACACATCTGAATACTCTGTTTTTTAGTCTTATTTTTGTTTTTGCTTTCCTACCGCATCTGGCACATGTCTGCGATGTGTGGTGGGGGAAGACTTTCACTACTGTCTTACCAGCCCAGTGCCTTCCGCCTTGTAAGACAGCATATTTACGAATTCTCCCCATGAAGCGTCTAAGATGTGGCGGTGCAGGGTCTTTGCCTTCCCTTTCCTCACCAGTTTTTTGATGTTCCGCTCTTCCACGTAACGTAGATGGTGTTGTAGTTGTTTACGTAGTATTTTGACAGTTTGTGTAGGAAGTCTTTGCGTTGCGTTGATTGTTTAGTTTCTCGTATTTTTTCTCTAATTTTTTATTTTACCCGAATTTCTCGTGGTTATAAATTTCTCGTGGTTATAGAAGCCTTTGTCTTTTTCTAATTCGTATTGCATTTTATAGTTATTTATCAAGGACTTAAACTAACTATGCATGAAGAAAGATATTGCAAACCATTTATAAAAATAAAAGATTATCTGTTCCCATCCTTTCTCCGCCCCACATTTCCAGCCTGAAAGAAGAGAATTTCACGCAAATAGTGTTATAGTAAATATTATTATTACTCATATATATCTGCCCAATTTTTTGTTTATTCTAAATTTATTTTAGATAATTAATTTGAATGAGATATTAGGTTGTTTTTGTTACAGATGCTTTATCAAAAAAATGTTCAATAATTAGTTTTGAAAGCTTAATAAATGCTTCTTGGACGTTTTCGCCCGTTTTAGCACTAGTTTTGATATAAGGTATTTCTTTATATCCAGGTAAAGAAGTTTCTTTTAAACTGTTAATGAATTCTTCAACTTCTTCATCAGAAACTGCTTGTTCTTCAAGACCCTCAACAATTAAGTCATGCTTATTCCCAATAATAATGAAAGGGGGATTTTTAACTTTAGAATATGTCAAGAATTCCGAAATCCAATTAGCTAAGTTAAGAAAGGAATCTCTGTTAGTCAAATCAAAAACGACAATACTTCCATAAGCACCTTTGTAATAGATGGGGATTACTTTTGAGAAACGATTTTCACCTGCAAGATCCCAAATTAATAATTTGAGTTTTTTATCATCAAAAGATACTTCACAGTATGAGAAATCCGCTCCTACAGTAGGCAAATAATTAGAGCGGAAATGCTCCCCTAAAAAACGCCTCCTTATGGAGGTTTTGCCTACGCGAAAATCCCCAATCAAAACTATTTTCAAGGAATAATCATTAGTCATAACTAATCAAAAATTCTTTCAATACCTTTTAACTATTTCTAACAAAATCGGAAATTTCTAAGCGTCATAACTTATAAATGAGAAAAACTTCTGGTTTGATTTATAAAGAATTTAAGACAAGAACATCACTATTCAGATGATGATTTAACAAAAAAAGTCCATGTTTTTGGGAAAAAATGTAAATATTATACCCATTAATTCCGTAAAATCTTCAATGAAGACAAGTCTAACAGTTACAAGAATTGCATATAAAAAAATCAAATCAATTAATGTTAAATAAGAAAATAAAGATGTGTAGTAATAGGAGAATTTCAACGCCCTCTCGGATGGATAAAAGTGAGGGAAAACATGCATAAAATCGTAGATATCCTTACACGCATTTACGGAGTTGTCGAAGGTCTACAAGAAGAGCAATTAGTGGAAGATAATGTTCATGACTTTATTGCCCTAATTGCAAAAGAATTAGAAATAGATTACTTACATGTATCTATTGAAAAAAATGTCTCAAAATACCGATTTAATGTAAGTTATGGCTTATCACCAGAAATCATGAGCGGTTTATTTATAAACTTACTAAAATATGCACCACCAAGTGCAGTAACCAAATACCATAACACAGGGATACTTGCAGTAAATGAGTATAGGATCTTCGAATATGAAACAATGGACAGCACGATACATAATTTAGGCATCAGATCTGTTCTCTCCTTACCAATACAATTCAAGGGAGAAAACATTGGCAGAATAACTGCAATGTGTACCAATGTTAGAGAATGGAATATCGAAGTCGAAACAATATTACTAGCGACCGGAAGTATAATCGCAGGAATGCTGAATTACCAAAAAACGATTACAGAATTAAGAGAAAATCTGAAAAAATATGAGGCAATATCAATATCGACTCCGGACATATGGATAATTTTTAATCAAAGACTTGAGATAGAGCATAAAAACAATGCGGCCCAAGAAATTTTCAAAAACCCAGAACCAAAAACTATTTTCGATATTGTTGAAGAAAAAGATCGCGCGAATCTAATTGCATTATTAGATGAACTGAGTTCATATGATATTTCTCAGTACATGACTTTTTCAACACCATATCAAAAAAACGGTTCATTAGAAATAGCATTCGCAAGACTAAAAGGTTCTAAAGAATTAGAAGAAAAAACTCTTTTAGTAGGAAGATTACACGGATCAGAACTGATCCTTAGAACAGAAGTGGCTGAAAGAGAACGGGTTCTTCGTTCCCTATTAATCGATTCTTTAGGTAGAGAGTACTTAGTAGAAGAAGATGTGACATTATTATTTCCATCTGCATATGCTATTTCATTTAATGAGACCGTAGGGCCAATAATAATCGCAGCATCACCACCATTGAAAGAAGACGAGATTGAGACAAAAACGTGGAGTGCAGGAATAAGATTAGTCAGTTCCATAGATTTTGAAGATGTGTCTCAACATCAATTTGTGATAGGATCTTTTCCATGGCCAGAACCATTAGGAACTCTGTACTATATCGCATTTGTAATACCAAACCCAAAAACAAGAGGAGGTTATGAGCTCCATCTTATAGGACTAAACTCGAGTAGACACTATGAAGATGTAATCTTGGGGATCCGTACATTACTACTTGGAGCATTACATCACACAATGAACGAATATGTCAAAATATTAGAAATGGATCAAGCAGATTTCGTGTCTGGAAAATATATTCCAACAATGTATTATTCAACAAGAACAATGATTAGTAAATTATTATATGAACTGAGAATGACTGCCCTAAACTATTTAGCAGACTGGTATAGATTACCATTACAAATAACAGAAGAAGAAAACCAATTAATTTAAAAAAAATCAAACAAGAGTTTGTCTTTGTTTTTTCTTTGTTAACGTTATGTTTATAAGAAAAAATAAAGCAGAGCTTTGTTGTCTATCTCATTTTAAGTGGGTCGTCATCGTCGCTTAAATCGTATTCTTCGTCCCTCAAGATCTTAGAGAACTTCTTTTCTATTAAATGTAAGAAATCATAAGACTTGATTTCTGTTAAGTCAGGAATGCTTAATGTGTAAACAACGGGTTCTTCCCTAATATAGTCTCTTTTCAAGAAGATTTTCATTACTCGACCCCATGTCTCATTAAAGTCCAAGAAGTCTCTGAAGGCAGTAATAATTATGCCGTCCAAGTTTTTACTGACATATAGGAATGGGGTAAGTTCTCTTTTAACTAGTTCTGTGGCTTCTACACGGTCCTCTACAGTGCTACCAGGATTGAAGTGTTTATGGATAAAGACTAAGAGTTTCATTCCTAAAGCACTAAGGTTAGGAATAATTTTTGGAGTAATATACCCTTCTTCAATAAATCTTCTCTTTGCTGAGGCAACTGTGTTCCTTGACACATTCATCTTCTTTGCTATATATGTGTCTGGTCTTCCTGGGAATCGAATCAATCCTAGATACACTTTTGCTTCAGCCACAGAAAAAGAGGGTTCTCTTTTCGGTTCTCGGGGGATAGCAAGTTCTTTATCATATGTAGGTTCTAAACCCAATACCCGGTCTAATAATGGTTTAAAGTCCATGAAAGTATGGAAAGATGATGTTTCAAATGGGAACGGTACTATAGTCATTCCTTGTTCGGCCAAAAAGTTGTTTAAAGAATACAATTGCATAAAGCGATTGTAGTTCTTGTCATATTCTGTGTAGTTCTCACTTATTGCTAAATTAAAAGCCCTATTACTCTCTGAAGCAATGTAAAAGTCTTCAGCAAATTTTTCAAGCATTCCGCGCGCAATTTTCATTCTTTCCTCTATAGTCGTCAGACGGTTGAGCTGACCATACATTGAAATAAAAAGCTCAAAGCCTAATCTTGGGAACACAGGAACATGGATCACGCGAAAAATGCCTCGTTTTTGTAGACGAAGCTTTATGCTAGAAAAAGTCGACTTTTTCATTCCGATTCGTTCATGGATCTCTTGATCCTTTTCACCGGGGTATTTCAAAAGAGAGTATAGAACCTTTGTTTCGTTCTTAGAGAGGTTACCGATTTTCACAAAAGATTTTTCCGTAGCTTGCTGAGCAGTTTCCATCAAAGTGTTAAAAAGATTGATTAAATATAATCATTTCTATGAATGCGACTACAAACCTTGATATTGTAGAATGCCTAAATCAATATATTTTAATATGTATGAAACAAAGTAATTAAAACACCGTAAACATTGTTTGTCAAAATGAACAACAAATTGCTGATAAAAAATAAAAAAAACAAACCGAAAAAACTTATTTCTAAAACAAAAATATTGCAACTAAAATATATCTAAACTCGAAAAAACAGACATGAAAGTGCTAAAAAACAATTGTTTAACTGAATAATAATGAAACAAAAAAGGCGCTGTAATCTAATTTAGAAATTCTAAAAAATAAAAAGTATCTCTTAAAAGATATAGAAATCTAAAAAGCCTATCGAGACTGTTATGTATTTGTGGATAAGTATAGGTGTTCGTTTATTCACGTCTAAGACCTGCCCCATGTGGGACAAAATGAAGTCCCAAGAGGGACAGGAAAGAAAGTGATGAGCAAAAAACATGGGGGCTTTCAACAAGCAATTAGGCGGTTTCTATAACGTTTTCAAAGAGGAAACAAACTAGTTGAGGCTAATTATCTCTTAGGCGGAAACGGATTCCCCGTAACTGGAGTTAAGGTCAATGACTTGCTTTTCGATGAACCCAGTAGGAAGTTGCGACTAATGAAGCTCTACCCAAGCGTGGTCTACTGCGTAGAATTGAACGGTAAAAAGCTTAAAATCTATAACTGACCACTAACCATCATGTAAGGAAGAATCCAAAACTAAAAAATTGAAAAAGTAATTCTGTAATTTATTTTTTATTCTATATTATCAAACATAGAGATTTCAATTCCAAGAGACTGTTGCAATTCTTTGTAACGATTTCTTACTGTTACCTCTGTGATAGAAGCCACCTGAGCAATTTCTCTTTGAGTTCTTTTTTCATTCTCCAAAATTGACGATAAATATAGACACGCAGCAGCTAATCCGGTTGGATCTTTTCCAGTTGTAATTCCTGCTCTTTTTGCTTTATGTAGCATGTCAAGTGCTTTTCTAATTACTTGACCGCTTAAGTGTAGCTCAGAACCAAATCGAACAGCGTAGTCAGCAGGATCTGCCACTGGAACCTTTAATTTGAGCTCAGAGACCAAAACTCTATAACACCTACCAACTTCTTTTCTAGATGATCTTGTCATTGCGCTGATTTCTTCTAAGGAACGTGGTACTCTCCTTAATCTTGCGGCTGCATAAATACTTGCAGCCACCATCGCTGAAATACTTCTTCCACGAATTAGTTTTTTCGCGGCAGCTTGTTTATAAATTATTGCAGCTGTTTCTACAACAGATTTTGGCAAACCTAATTGGCTTGATATTCGTTCAATATCACTTAAAGCATAAGCTAAATTCCTTTCTGCAGAAGTTCTCAGCCTTGTGCGTAGTTGCCATCTCCTAAGCCTCTGCATACGATTTTTCTGCTGCACCGATAACGGTTTTCCAAAGGCATCTTGTTGCGTGTTATTTATGTGGGTGGTCAAGCCTTTGTCGTGTAATGTAACAGAAACAGGGAGGCCAGTGCGATTACGTTTTTGGTCATCTGTAAAGGAAAAAGATCTCCATTCAGGACCAGAGTCAATCAAGTGGTCGTCTAAAACCACTCCGCAGTTCCCACAAATTAATTCTCCACGGCTCATGTCCGTTATTATAGAAGCTGAGCCACATTCAGGGCATTTCAACAATGCCTCATCTGCAAAACGATCTACTTTGTTCTCTTCTAGTACTTGTGCCATCATGCATACCCCAGACCAGACCATGTTAATATTCGGAGTGAAAGTATTTAAACCCTTTGTCTAATAACTACCACAGTAGTAAATGGTATGGGGAATCCATGAAACTATTAAAAAATACCGAATTAGAAATGTTCGTGGACCCGAAAAATAATTATCGAAAATAAACAATAATTAAAAAAGAAGCAGAAACATTTATTGCCAAAACAATAAGCTAAAAGATCTACATTTTTTTACATTTATATTGCCTAATAAATATCAACAAAATTAAGACAAAATTAGAAGAATAAAGTAAAGAAAGTTATTTTTCTTAGATCTATAAAAAAATAAAATAGGATACAGTTAAAACATAATTGGCAGTTCCCGTTCTGTAGCGCCTGTGGGGAGATTTTTCATAAAAATTTACTTCAAACCCGATCATTTCTTTACAAGGAAGGAGTCTTAGGACAAGCCTTTTCTAAGAAGCATTACGCCCTTCGCAAAAGCAAGGGTTAGTTCACTATTACAAAAATATAGATTAAAAATCCTAAAGCAAAACCATATAGATCTCCAAAGAAAAAGATGTTCTTGTAAAATATTTGTTGTGTCTAATATTAATAATTCAAGTAACATTTAGAAACTAGAACGATCAAGGTATAAACGTGATTTCGCACTTTATCGTCTTGACCACGTTCGGCCAGATTTTCTTCTCCAAAGAATTCGGGGAAGAAAGTGGTGTAGATGTCGCTTTAACAGGAGGCCTTATATCAGCAGTTTATTCTATGACCACCGAGACTCAAAGAGAAAAAATCACTCAAATGGCTTTAGAGGATAAAAAAATTATTTTCAGAGAGAGAGAACAAGATCTTCTCTTCGTTCTTACTGTCGATGAATTAATGGATGATAGTGATGCAAATGAGATCTTAGACGAAATAGCAGATAGGTTCTTCGAAAAATATGGTGAAGTAAAGATCGATGGAATGATCTTAACCGATTTTGAGCCCGTGTTAGATGAGATTATTGAACAAAGACTATGGTATTCAAAAGCAAAAGAAAAACTTACAAACACGAAATGGGACACAATAACAACAATATTACTAGCATTTACAGCGTTTTGGTATACGGCAATAGCAATAAACATGGGGCAACTAATTTATCATAACGTAAGAATACTGGGAGTTTATTTTCCAGAAATATTGCCCCCATATGAAACAAGTCTTGTTAGTGGCCTTAGGTACTCTTTATTTTCGGCATTCTACATAGCATTGATGTTATTAATACCTGGGGCACTATCTTTTTATGCCATAAGAAAAGCGCCAGGCGTGAGGAATGCATATCGATTTGCTTATGAGTTTTTCCGCAGACCAACACGTTCTGGCTACACTAGACTCTTACCCAAAAGAATGATGCTACCAATTTTTCACATACTTGCAGTAGCGGTAGCTTTAACATATTACGGAAGAGTAATAATATGGGAATTACAGAGTTTTCCACTGTCCGATGGGTTTTTAGAACAATTAGGAAAGTCTAATCCACCCGTTATTTACTGGTCATTACTAATATTTGTGACACTAAGCACATTTCTAACATGGATTTTTCTGCAACCATTAATAATGACAGGGTTCATAGGAATACTTAGAAAAACATTTACTTTTGATAGAAAATTCTATTTAGAAGCAGTACATATAGCAACACTCTCATCTTTCACATTAATCCCATACATGTTATGGGCAAGCATGAGATTTCAGGAAATTTTGGGATTTCATCCTAACATTGGAATAATCTACGAAGCGGAAAAACTCTCAATCACATTTCTAATTACTGTCTTTATTCCCCTAAACTTATTCTTTTTCTCCTTAATCTTTTACTTAGGGATTGGACTATCACGGCTAATTATTATGGATCGGCTTACTTACGCATTTAGTTTAGCGATCTCGGTTTTCTCTACGTTTTTGGTTCAAAAAATGATTTTCTGGTTTATTTTCCAGTCGGGTTATATATATCAAGGGCTATGAAAAACATTTTTTTCTCATTATAAATTGTTCTTGAATAATTTTGTTGCAGACTTTCAATAGAGTTAATTTATGATTATAAAAAGATATGCTTGAGTTTGAGAATAAATTTTAGTAAATTTTAGAAGGTTGAAAAAATCATAAACGCAAGGGGTGTTAATCTTGTTTTTGCACAAAACTAACGTTAAGAACAGCCCTATGAATGTGGAAACTTTAAGAATGTAGGACGTGTTTTGAGCTGGTTTGAGGAAACCTTGAAGTAAAAATACAGAGAAGGCAATAAACGCTTGAGAAAAAATGTAAATGTGAAAATAAGAGTTAGGTAATTATAATAATGCTTGTAATAATTGAGGAGAAGTTTTAATGTAAAAAGGTAATAATGATGGTTCTAGTAATAATGAGAGCACAATTTTTATTTGCTGGTCAACATGACCGATCTTCTCGATTTTTGATTTGACTCGATCCTTTAATAAAATTTCAAATAATTCGTCAACGGTATTATCACTTAGATTATTTAAATAATTTCTAACCCATCTCATTACTAGCAAGTTTTTCCCGATCTGTCGTTTCCATTCTTTTTGATATCTTCGAAGAAATTTTTCCGAATAATTTTGTTTTTTTATTGCTTCTGCAGCTATTTTTCCTGCTATCCGAGAAGCAATACCTCCAAGTATCACTCCGCCACCAGTAGTAGGTTTTGTTTGTCCAGCAGCATCCCCTATCAGCAAAAAACCTTTAGTATATGTTTTTTTAACGGGGCCATCGACAGGTATTCTTCCAGCTGTTTTCCTATAGATATAAGCATTTTCAAGTTTATTTTTAAGAATAAAATGCTCACTAACCATTTTTTCTAGTTTTTTCGCAGCATTCAGTTCGAGAGTTCCCAATCCTATTTTTGCTTGGTCTTGATTTATGGGGATAATCCAGCCGAAAAATCCTTTAGCATACTTTTGTGTCTGAAACAATTCTACCATTTCAATGTTTAAATTATCAACGTTTTTGTAATAGAACTGAGCGGCATTAACAAATACTCTTTTTTCTTTTTTTACTAAACCTATCCTCTTAGCGATCGTTCTTCTATGACCTTCAGCATCAATAACCATCTTTGATATTATTTTCTTGTTTTTCCCCGATTTTTTATCGAGAACATGAATAATCCATTTATTATTTTTTCTTAAGATATTTATTGCTTTATGGTTTAGGAGATAATCAGCACCTTGTTTCATGGCCTTTTGTGCGAGGAACTGATCGAATTTTGCTCGGTCTACGACGATAGCATGAGGTGATGACTTTTTGACTTCTAACAGTCTTAAAGATGGAGAATAGATATATGCTCCTTTTACGTTATGGTTAAGAATGACACTTCTGGGCGGAAAAGAATCGATTTGTTTTAACCCTTCATAACTAAATAGGCCAGAGCAATGCTCGGGGTATCCAATTTGAGAATGCTCTTCTATTACTAATGTTTTTACACTATCTGCGGAAGCAGTCATAGCGGCTTGAGAGCCATTTGCAGAACCACCAATGACAAGAATGTCTGTGTTTATGCTGTCCATTTCTAAACAGTGTTTCCAACTATGAGTTTAAAAATTGATTTTTAGTAGGAGAAAACGACGGCGGTTAATAATGAAGACCCTGGAAATAAAACAAGTAATTGTTATACGAACTGACCTAAAAATGGGCAAAGGGAAAATGGTTGCCCAGGGATGTCATGCGTCAATTTCAGCGTTTTTAAATGCTAAGAAAAAAAATTCAGCATGGGCTGATAAATGGATTAGGCAAGGGCAAAAGAAAATAGTCTTAAAAGTTGGTTCTGAAGAAGAACTAATTGCAATATATAAAGAAGCACTGAAACAGGATCTTCCTTGTGACTTGATAAATGATGCAGGACTTACTCAGTTATCACCTGGGACTACTACGGCATTAGGGATAGGGCCTGCTCCGGCTAATTTTATTGATAGCGTAACAGGGGACTTAAAACTTTTGTAGCTTATTAGAAAACTGTGTTTGAACACCAAATTTATAATCCTAGTTTATAAGCATAGAAATGAATGACTACGTATAAATGTATTAGATGCGGTGCCCGTGTTATGCCCCAAGACTTAAAGCTTTTCGGGCGTGTTCAATGCAGTCAATGCTCGTATAGAATTTTAGTAAAAGAAAGACCACCTGTTGTTAAAACAGTAAAAGCCCGTTGATTTGTTAGACCAGCTTTTCCATCAGTTTCATCATTTTCTCTTATGTTTTTTGTTCATGGGAAAAGTGTTTTTAATGATAATTTAGTCACTGAAATCGTAATATTATTATCCTTGGATAGTCCAGTTCATAGCATTTATTTATTAAAATTAGAAAATAAATGAAGAGGAAGAAGAAGTTATGTCCCAGCAATTTAGTTACACGTTTAAGATCTTGCTTCTCGGAGATGGAGCAGTAGGTAAAACATCATTAGTTCAAAGATTTGTTCATGGAAAATTTTCGAAATCTTACTTAATGACTATTGGAATGGAACCATACTCCAGATACGAAACAATTGATGGTATTAAAGTATGCTACAGTCTTTGGGACATTGCCGGCCAAGACCGGTTCGCAGTGATGAGAAACTTGTTTTTCAGAGGAGCTATGGGGAGTCTTGTTACTTTCGACCTTACTCGCCGTTCTACTTTCGAAGGCGTAGAAAAATGGATTAACGAAGCAAAATCTGTGTCTCCAAACCAATTGTTTATTTTAGTAGGAAATAAAAATGACTTAGAAGATCTCAGGGAAGTCAGCCCAGAAGAAGGACGTCAAAAAGCAAAAGAACTAAACTGCATAGACTACATAGAGACCAGTGCTAAGACTGGAGAAAATGTCGCAGAAGCATTCCATAAGATCGGAAGAATGCTACTTAAAAGAAAACAAGAAATGGAAGGATAACAAAAAACAAAACAAAGAAAGACCTCTCCCAATTATAGTATTTTTTATTGGGCTGAGTTTTATATATCTTATATATGTATTATCACGTGTAGATCTGAATTTGCAATTGATTTAAGGGAATGATAAATATGGACATTTATGTTCGAAATGTTGCTTCGTTTGCTGAGCATCCTCGCGTTGTTATTCAATGCCTATCAAATACGGCAATGATTTCTCGACTGGTAGGAAATGCATTAATGTATGCTTTAGATATGGAAGAAGTGGCGGTTATCGATGGCACAGAATCTCTTCCTTCCGTAGCAATAGTAAAAAATGGTGTCATACAGTATCCAATTAGGATCTATTCGTCAGAAAATATTTTCCTTGTTTTTTCAGAAATCACTATTCCTAATAACTTAATTAATGCTGTAGTTAATAGTTTATTTAAATGGTATCAAGAACATTCAGTTGAAAGGGTGTACACCATTTCAGGAGTAACTACAGTTACACGACCAGCAAAAATCCCCAGTGTATTAGTTGCATTAAGCCATGGAGAACTAAGCAGTGAGATAGAAGATAAAGGACTTGTCTTTCTTGAGAGAGGAGCAATTTATGGGTCTGTGGGACTTTCTCTTATTAATGGTAAAAAATATAACATCCCAGTTATTTCCTTAATTGCAGAGACAAAATCTGAAGAAGCAGATTTTGAAACAACAATTGTGCTATTAGAAGCAATTAAAACATTAACAGGGTTGAATATTAGTATCGAACATTTTCAGCCCTCATCATTTCCTCATTATTTTCCTGATGAATCCGAAGTAGATGAGGAAGGAGATGATGACTTTGATGATGAAGATGATGACTATTCGGATAATTTCCCCGACGATTATTTCGATCCTACAGATTTATTATGATATCATTATTTTTTTTACTTGACCTTACTTTAACCCGATCAAATACGCTTTTGTTATTTTTTTGTCATCATTTTTTTGTAAAATCGAACAATAGCGTATAAAAACTACTACCGTAATACTTAACTTTTTTATTCCTATGGACGCTTGAAAATATTGATTATAATGGATCAGCCTCAATACTCGTTCTTGGAAAGCCACAAAAGGGAAGAGATAGCTAAAGCACTTACAGAGGCTGAAATCCTAAGAAGAGTCGCTGACAATATTGATTACTTAGAAGCTCCGTTGGTGGAAAAAATCCGTATACTTGTTCAAGCACTCCCTGATGTGGGACACCAGTTAGGACTAATCCGCCGATGGTATGAGAAAGGTATTCTTGACGAAAAAAGTTATCAGTATTTATGCAACGAATTATTAAAATTAAGGCTAAATTCCCTAATGAAAAATGAATTTCTAAATTATTCTTGACCTTATTTTTTTTAGCGTTATGACTTGTTTTTGAGAATAAAACTAAAAATCAGTTTACCCTTTGTTTTTTTGTGGAAACCAATAAGACTGGAATGGTAAATATCAGTAATAAACCCGTGGTACACCGGGAAGCCATTGCCATGGGAAAAATTTTTTTGAATAGCAAAAGCTTTGCATCCATCGTTGAAAAAACTAACCCAAAAGGAGACGTACTCGAAAACGCTAAATTATCTGCAATAAACGCCGTCAAGAAAACACCAGAATTAATTTTTATGTGCCATCCAATTCCTATAGAAAACGTGAAGGTTTGGTTTGAACTTAGCCAAAAAGAACTAAGTGTTACCATTTATGTAAAAGTAGTGGCAGATTGGAAAACAGGAGTTGAAATGGAAGCATTAACTGGCGTGAGCGCGGGGCTACTGAGTATTTGGGACGTATGTAAAAGATATGAAAAAGATGAAACGGGTAATTATCCCAATACTCATATAGAAGAAATAAGAGTAGTTGAGAAAAAGAAACAGCTTTAAAATAAGTACAATTTAAAAAATGGGTGATTTTTTTGAGCGCTTGGGAACATAAGAAACATGAAGATATAACATACCATGGAAATGCTTCCATTTTAATAATCTCTGATAGCTTATCTAAACTTAATGAAGGGGAGTGGAAAAACATTGATAAGTCAGGAATGCTTATAAAAGAATTTTTAGAGATGAAAAACGTAAAAATAGATACATTTTCAGTGGTTCCTGACGATATTTATGAAATAAGAAAGTGGGTGTTATTTCAAGTAGATAAACAGATTGGTTTTCTTGTTCTTTCGGGAGGAACAGGTTTTAGTAAAAGGGACGTTACTCCTGAGGCAGTCAAACCCTTATTAGACGTTGAAGTCCCAGGTTTCGGTGAAGAGTTTCGAAGGATAAGTATATCAAATATTGGTGTGAGGGGTATGCTTTCTCGTGCTTTTGCAGGAATTATCAAAAATACAGTTTTAATTGCGCTACCAGGGAGTCCTAACGGTGTCAGAGATGGATTAAAACTTTTTTTCCCAGTATTAGGACATTTAAGCTACCTAAGAAAATAATAGTTAAATAAGAAATTATGAGCATCCTAAGCCTAATTTTATTTTAATCAACGGAGGAATATAATAATGAGTAAAAAAATAATTTGGGGTGATATATTACCCAAAGGAAGTATTAGGTTTGAAGAACTATATTCTGATGGATTAAAAAATATTGGTCCAAATACGGGAGATTTAGTGTCTTTTGTAGGCATTGTTCGTGCTTCAAGTATATACGAGAACAAAAAAGTAGTAGCTTTAGAAGTAGAAGGATGGGAAGAAGGACGGGAGATAATGCAAGGCATTGCGAAACAGACATTTGAAAACTACCATCTAACTCTCACATATATAGTGCATTTAATCGGCAGGATAAACGTTGGGGAACCAATAGTCTATGTATTACTTGGCTCTGAGCATAGAGAGGCAGCCTTCAAAGCGTTAGATTTTATAGTTCATTTATACAAAAAAGAAGCACCTGTCTGGAAAAAAGAGATTTACGAAGATGGAAGTGGAAAATGGATATATACTCACAAGGAAGAATAATGCCTAATCTCAAAGGTTTCTATATAGTAAACTTGAACGGAAAACACTCTATACTAAAAGCCATAAACAGCCCCATCATAGGCTCCCGTGTCATTATTTCACAGATTTTTTTGGAAATACTGTTTATTTCGTTGGAAGAAAAACCTTATCAAATCTCTGTTTGAAAATATTTTGTAAATGGGCGACTCTTTCTTCATTGACAAGTATGGTAGGCAGATCGGCAATTTGCGATTAAGTGTTACTGACAGGTGTAATTTTAGATGTATCTATTGTCTACCTGATGAAAATGTTACTTTCCTTAAACAACAACATCTCTTGACTTTCGACGAAATTATCCGCTTAGTAAAAATATTTAGCAGACATGGAGTGAAAAAAGTTCGTCTAACTGGCGGAGAACCAACAATGAGACCAAAGCTATGCGAGCTTATCCAGAGGATCAAAAATGAAACAGAAATAGAAAAGATCTCAATTACTACTAATGGCTCTCGACTTAAAGAACTTGCTAAGCCATTGAAAAAGGCTGGAATTTCTACAGTAAATATTAGTTTAGATACTTTAGATCCAGAAAAATTCAAAAAAATAACTCAACGAAATTATTTTAAAAATGTCATCGAAGGAATAGAAGAAGCGGTCAGGGTGGGATTTGATCAAGTAAAGATCAATGTAGTAGCAATGAGAAATATTAATTTTGAAGATGCTGCGAAACTCGTTTCTTTTGGGATTGAAAGAGGAATTATTGTAAGATTCATAGAATTAATGCCATTTAAAGGAAATAACTGGGAAAAAGAAAATATGGTAACAATGGATGAATTAATAGAAAAACTTCGTGAAACTTTTGATTTAACACCAATTAACAAAAATGATCCTAGTCAGACAGCTTTGGAATATATGATAAACGAGGATCCGTCCAAAAGAGTAGGATTTATAGCCAGTGTTACGAGAAGTTTTTGTCAATGGTGTAACCGTGTAAGAATTACCGCTGATGGACATTTACGGCCATGCCTTCACAATCCTTTTGAAGTCGATCTGAAAGCGCCAATACGTAATGGTGCTTCAGACGAGGAGTTAGAGAAAATCATCCAAAATGCCATATGGCAAAAATCAAGGGGACATCCCGATTTTTTATCAACAAAATTTGAGCTTCCCTCGGAAGATAAACCAATGATGAAAATCGGTGGCTAAATTCAATTCCCTTCAACTACAAATAAATATCTAACTTTAACATATCGATCATTCAAAAGACAAATATGCTGAAGCACCCAACAAATTCTTCATTATTTCCGCTACTTCCTCTGAACTAAATCGAACAAGATTTTTCTGTTCTTTAGGTATTTTAATAACATACTCTTCTTCGCCAAAAGGGGGAATAAAAACCTTGGTTATCGAGATTGGGGTGGCGGGTGCTACTATTGTTTCAACTAATTTTTTAGTATCTTTTGTTTTCTCGAGTAAAACGATGTCTGTTCCCAGCTTGTCGCTTATTACGTTAATTAAAGAGACACTTGGATCGGTATATAATTCTTTTTGACCTGATTTAATCAATAAAATTGCAGCATTTTTAAGCCTTAATACGCGATAAAGCTCCAAATTACGGTATTTCTTATTTTTAGCTACAGTATTAGCTATTAATTTAGATAATTCTACTTCCAAAGAAGTCACTTTTTTCTCTCGTACTAATCTCTGGCATTTAGGACATAAAACACCCGACTTCGCACACATTTCGTCGATTGGTAGTTTCAAAAAATCACCCTATAGTTCTTAAATTCCTTGTTATTGAAAAATGTAAGCTTTGTACTACGCGTTTTGTGCATTTTTTTGGATGTCTCTCTTTTTTATGTTATCGATAGAGACAAAAAATAAAAACCTGTATTAAATATAGAAAGAAGCTCTGCTTAAGAAAAAATTATTATGTAATTTTCTTTTTCAAACAAAAAATATTCTTAATACTCCAATATCTTAACGAATAGTTTCAGATACAAGTTTAATCTATTTCTTTTTCGTTGCTAATATTCTGTCCGGCATTATTAAATTCCGGATAAAGCATGTAAAAATATGCTCCTGCGATAATAATATCCAGAAAAGCGGGGATAGCTAAAATTTTAAAACTGTAGCGGGGCTGAGAGACCTTCATTATTGCAGGAAAATAAATTAGATGAAGGAGAGAAGAGACAATAATTCCTAATGCATTATAGGCTTTAAATTTAATATTTGTTTCTCTTACAAGATAATAACCGAGAAAAGCACTACTTAAAATAAAAATTGTAGGTACAAGAGTAAATGGAAATAAAGAAAAATCCCAACTCACACCGCCATACAAGGAAATATTAGGAGAATAACGTCTAACAATTAATATTGGGGTAACAAGAATTAGCTTTTCTGTTTCTACAGAATATCCTATAGAAATAGAAGGAATAAACAATGAGATAATAACTATTGTCCACCCAACAGCACGATTATCTGAAAAAAACTTATTTAAAGCGGCCATATCAAAACACCACAACAAATTAGAACACGTTCTAAGACTAAAAGATCTATAATATATCTTTTTCATAAAAAAGAAAAATTATCGCTAAAAAAATTCTTAATAACTCTCGTTTAAACCCAACGCATAGTAAATAACCATCAAAATAAAGACTAGTATGGCGACACCTAATATTTTGGATAACAACGTTCTTTCTTCTACAATAACCTCCTCATATTCTTCATATTCATCTGTTTCATCAATATTATCATCTGTACTCATTATCTAACACCTATGCAAAAAGTATCCGTGAACTACCCCTTTCTTTCGCAAGTTGCTTTGTGCTTCATCAAGAAGACTTGTCCCAAAACCACTTCCTTTATTTATTGTAAGAAATGATTTGGAGTATTTTTTATGGACTTTTCTCTCCACAGGCGTTACGGGGCGTCCCGCCCCTGTCTTGATTTTGAGGATGTCTAATTTAGGAGTTGACTGAAATAATATGTGGACATGATCTTTATTACTTTCAATAGCCAGTATTCTCACCGCGAAAGTATCTGAAATTTCTCTTATTTTTTTTTTGTTTTATTAAGTCGTTAATTTCTGGGCTAATAACCTTTTTTCTGTATTTCACAACAAATATTAGGTGGTAATATAGCGAATATAGTGAATGCGAACCCCCGTCTAAATCATATTTCACAGTTATCAATAATAAGGCACAGCTATAAAAGAGCGTTCATATCGGCTCTTATCCCCCACCTTGCGGGAGGGGACTTCATGCCGATAAAGTTAAACTTTATTTTAAGTTTTAAGTAAAAAAAAGTAAAAAACCCTTACTTCTTAGACTCTTCAACAATTCGTTTGCCGGCTTCGGGTCCGCCCCATCCCTCAACTGGAGAAAAGCGAGTAAACCAAGAAACAATAGTCATAATAATATTTTCTCCCAATTCTACGTAATGAGATATTTTAGAGTCAACAGGAACAAGAACAATTTTATGATCTTTGTTTTCAAGCATTAATGCACCAATAACTTTTGCTTTAACTACATCCCCGTTCTTAGCATTAATATCACCAACTAAAAGAGCGTCTAAAGAATGATTTAACTCGTTTTCTTCGGTCACATCTAAATTCTTGGTACCAATTATGAAACCATAATGAAAAGGAATAGGACCCGGTAAAACATTGCCCTCTACAATTGTTTGTTTGTTTTCATCGAATATTTTTCTAACAGTATCGCCCTTCACGTTTTCAACGAAGAAATCTACTTCCATATGATCACCGAGATGAAAGACCTCAAGGAACAAATGAAAAAACCCTAAATATCAATTTTGTGCACCGCATTGATAAAAAACCCACTTAAAAGAAAAAAAATATAGAAAAATATAATAAAAACAATTAACAAAAATGACTGCGCATAGACCTATAATTTCAGACCGGATAATGCCGTAGACACATCCTCAAGACCAGAAATAATTTGGTCTAATGCATCTGAAACCACTGTTGGGCTGTTATCAGGATCTACATTATTAAGTTCAGACTTAATAGTATTAATCCCTGGAATAATTTTATTATCCATTGCGTTAATCATTGCACTCAAACTGTTATCAATACTAGACATTTGAGACATTCCATCGGTTTTATTATTAACCGCATTTTCAAGCGCTAATCTAGAAATATTTACTGCTTGATCTAATTCATTAGCAGCAGATAAAAGCTGAGCAACATCATCACTATCCGAATAGTTTGCACTATCAGATAAAGCCTTTAAAGTAAAATACTTATCATCCGTTATTTTGAGCCAGCGAATAGCTGTAATAATAGATAATAACTTCCCAGACATTCCTTTGATATTTTCGGCTTCTTTTGTATAGTTAATGTCACCCATCAATTCAGCCAACTGAGTAGATTGATCGTTGAAGAAACCATAATTCCCCGCAGTAGCATTGTTTTTCATGTTTTCTAGGGAAATATCAAGAGCATAAGCTGTATTATTTAAAGCCGTGGCGTTAACATACATTTCTGTTAGTCGAGGAATCCATTCATTATCATAATTCGTTAAGGGGATCTGAGTAAAATTACCATACTCAGTTAAATTACCTTGAAATTCATTTAAGACGGAGGTACCTATGTCGTAAATAGGACCAACCAACAACCCAAATTCCCCAAAATTCAGAGTTACGATACTTGAGTCCCTAAAGAAACGAATTGCAGATTTAGTAGCCTCAAGAATATTATTAAGTTCAGGAGAGTTAAATGAGGGAGTGTTTAAAAAGTCATTTACAACCGCATCAGCTAAAGTATATTGAACCACTGGTTCAAGATGTTGAGTTAAAGAACTAAAAACTTCTTCAGTATTGTTAAACATAGAAGAGCCACCTAATAGATCTCCTGCGATCTTTAAATCTTTGAAACCGCGCATTAAAAGCTGTAACGCATTTTCATTAGTATTAGGACCTGTTTTTGCGGGATCTAAAAATATGTATAATACATTTATGATCTTCTCGAATAATTCAGTACCGTCCTTAACTAACCAGATCGTAGAGTTGTCACCAAAGTTCTGTTGCATAAAAGTGGCCAACTCGTTGTAGTCTAAGTTTTTCATGTTTTCTAAAGCAGCCCGTACTTCCTTTAACCCTTGAGTAAGATTTGCAGAGGCTGCACCTAATAATGCAATACCTTTTTCAAATAAAGTTTCATTGATAGTATTAGTCGCATTAGTCTGGGTAAATGCTGGAACAAAACTAGATGAGCTGTTAGAGATTCCTAACGCTTCAAATACGGTTGATAAGGCATCACCTAATGTAAACACTCCCTTTGCAAACGGAGTGACTGATTGAGCAAGTTTGACCGCACCTTGGACCAGCATAACACCATTATCTATTAAAGGTCGATAAGAAGGCATTGCCACACCAAGTAAAAAGAACATGCCCATAGAATTTAACCCGTCAAAATTACTTTCTGCTACTTTAAAGTAATAAGTAGCATTATCTAAATAACCAAAGGCCTCTTGCATGTTTGCTGCACTGCTATTACCAATAACCCCAAATGCTTCTTGTAAATAAATGCCTCCAACACCCATATTAACCGCAAACTGAGAAGTTCCAGCCACACCAACCAGAGTAAAGGGAAGTAATAATACAAAAATTAAAAGAAAAACCAACAAAAACGGGATTCCTATTAATGTTTTACCAGAAGGCTTCTTTGTTACACTTTTTATCAGCCAAGAAAGAACTCCAGCAGCAGGAAGACAAATAAACAAAGCAAATAATAAATCAAAAACAAAAGCATAGTCTAAAATTGTTTTGATAGCTGGATTTTGGAGAGGATTTGTAAAATTGGGGTCAATAAGAGTAATTGCTTCAAGACCCTCATTAATCACTTCAACCGTATGCTCAAGCACAGAAAACAGACCATAAAACACATTTTTAAGAATCAGAGGAGGAATAAAACTAAACAAGATTAATAATAAACTTCCTCCTAAACCCTTTAGCTTAGAACGTACCATAAAACTATAAAGTCCTAAAATAATTATTCCTGTCATATAACCAATATAAGCATGTGCAGGATTTTCTTCAGGATTAAGAATAAATCTATAAATTATTTCGAATACAAGTATAAGTCCAGCAGAGATACCGATGGCAGGTAAAAACTCCATTTTTAAAAATTCGCGTTCGGTAGCTCCTTCAGACGAAAATGTTTCTGATTTGGATGTAGATTCAGACATGTTAAAATAATATGCTCTCTTGAGATATATAATCCTAGTTTTTCTAGATGAAATAAAGGAAAAAATTATTTTTCAAGCTAAGAAGGCGATAATAACGAATTAAAAGAAGATCTTCAAGTTAAACGCTGTTTATCAAAAGAGAGCGCCCTAAGAAAAGAGTTGTTCCAAATAAAAAAAGAAAATATACAGTAACAGAAACATCGCACAAAAAACAAAACAAATAAAGCAGAAACAAATCATTCGGAAACCAAAACCTTAAGAAAAATATTTAGACCAAAACAAATAGGTAGTAACACGGAGCGGTCGCAAATGGCAATCGTAAAAGAAGACGAAAGAATAAGTGGCCCCCTAAAATGGTTCAATCTTAAATGGTGGATCCGTTCACTCCACTTAAAACCATTCTTCGTAACATTTAGATATTTCCTGAGGGTCCCACAAGCAGAGCTATATCATCCTATTCACGATCACCACTCAGCATACCCTGATGTCTCTCTTAGATACAGAGGCCTTTTAGGAATGGACATGGATGCTTGCATCGGATGTAGAAAATGCGAAAGAATTTGTCCGAATAAGACCATTATCATGGTAGGCAGAGAATTCGAAATCAAAGGAAAGAAAAGAGAATTTCGCTTCCCTGCTTATTTCGCGGGTCGTTGTTTAAAATGTGGTCTCTGTGAAGAAGTCTGCCCAAATGATACAATAAGGCATACCGACATATTTGAAAACGCAGGATATAGAAGAGACGAGCTTTTCTACACACCAGAAAGACTTCATGAAATGTTCAAAGTACATATACAACCGAAAATCGATGCAGGAATTGCACATCGACAAATACCGGACAAAAGAAGACATCCAGAGGAATTCCAAAAATATAAGGAAACTGAAGAACTCGAGGAATACAAGCCACTTAAGATCTAAACATAACAAATTATTTTTCCCCTTATTCTCTTTTTTTAAAAAAATGCTATTTTATCGTAAATCTTTCTAATGCTAATAAACTATCGAAGCATTTAAACCAGTTTAAACAAAAGATATTATTAAAAGGATTTTACGCAATGGGCGTGAAAAAATAAATGGAAATTGAAAATACCATTCAAGAACTAACAGAAATAAACAATAATAACGATAAAGTCTTAGATTATATAAAAACATGGATAAATAATAATACGGATTACAAACATACTAATGTAAAAACAATCAGTAAATCTCAAATAAGAAACATAGCTCATTATCCTTGTTTTTATGCGACTGCAACACTACTAGCAGCAATCATAATAAAATTCAGCATAATAAACAAAACAACAATTATCCCAATATTTGTTTTATCATGGTTTCTACTCTTAATATTACTCCAAAAAACTATTCCCCAATTTATTCCTAGTATACGTAAAAAATTTATTTTAGCAGCGCCCCATCCCTCTATACATAAGATAATACGAAGATCAATGGAAGAGGGAGGAATCATTGTATATTACAGCCCAACAACGTCTACTCCAATAGGAAAAACAAAAACTACTTTGAAGAAATATGGGCAAATCCTTTCTTTTATTTCAGTTATCAGTTTAGTATCAGTGGGCATACTTTACAAACTAAATGAATTTACACAACCGAATGAATCATTTTTCCAATCAGAAAATAAGATCTCTTTTTTAGCAAAAATATTCTACGAAATAGCATTGTTCTCTGCAGTTATTGCATTATTATTAATCTTTTCTGCTCATTCTGCAAACTTTTTTTCTAAACCAGACCCTATTAACAACTCTACAGGAATTGCTGTGAATTTAGAACTACTAAGAAAGAACACGCAAACAACACAAACATATCATGAAACACCTACAGCCATACATCTTTTTGGCCCAATAGACAAGCCACATGGGGCTACAATAATGAGGATATTAGAAGATCTCGGTGTAACACCAGACTTAATGGATATTACCATAATAAGATTTCATTTAATTGGAAGAGGAAATTTTGTCCCCATACAGACAGATCAAGAATACCCATCATTAATACCCACACTAATTTCTTTTGCTTTACAAACAAGTGCATCCTTAGATGAAAACAGAACGCATCTAATATTTCCAGTAGAATCGAAGGAAAAAATCGAAGACCCTACACCATGGAAAATAAAAAATACAGAACATGCGTTAATAAGTACTCAAGCACCACAAACATGGCACTGGACACAAATAAATAATAGAAAACAAGTGTCTAAAAGCCCTAAATTCTTTATTCCACCATATAACGAATATCAACCATATCGTCTTGAATTAATCTTAGCAATAATTGAGTTTTTCGATGATCTCTTAAAAGAAATAATGGGTATATCCACAGACCAATTAGAAAAAACAGAAGCAAGTGTAATACACGAGATTGCTGAAGTTGCTAAAATAATTATAGACATGCAACATTCTTTCATTGAGAGAATAAAGACTGCTGAAAAAACAGCTTCCGCAATTATAGACACTTTTTCACAAACCCTTCCCACAGACAAACAAAATGAAGAGATCTTCTTATACGAAAACTCTATAGAAACTAAATTCATTTCTGCGATGCTACTTATAAATAATAGTCCTGAGTACTTTGAAAAAATAGTAATAGATCTCTCTAAAAAACCAGAATTACTTTCATGGCATGGAAATAAATATCCACGTTTTATACAACAAAAGTTAGATGAAACAGGACTATTAGAGCAGATCTCACCAAAGTTTACAGAACTAGAATACCTTTTTGATGAGATTAATCCTCTAAACCCTATAGCAATTACAGATTACTTAATTTCAAGATTACTTCTAAAATATTCACAAATCTCACCACTGCCATGCGTAAATTTCTGCAAAGACCTAATTTTTCTAAATAAAAGACCTATTATACAAAAAACTTGTTGGGAAATAATACAACAAATACAACCACCGACTACATTAGGTTATTTATTACAAACTGTGTTTAATTTACTAGAAACAACTCAATATCCACGACCAGTAATAAGAACTCTAACAAAGATTGCTGCTAAAGGTTCTCTACAAACATTCATATTAACCTCTCAAAGAATACTAGAAAAACCAGCTCTTACTCAAAATCATCTTCCTATTATTGAAGAGCTCATA
>JAMOVR010000240.1 GCA_027061945.1 Candidatus Heimdallarchaeota archaeon | reverse complement strand
AAAGAAATTTTTGCAGTGAATAAGTTAAGAAGAAGTAGAGCCACCTTAAGAATTTGTTTTTAGAATTCATGATCTTAGTTCCAGCAGCACCAATAATTTCAGGATGCTTATGAAAATAATTAACGATGCTTTCACACCACTGGGGATGAGGAATAACATCGGCATCTATAAAAGCCAGAATATCTCCTTTTGCTTCTAATGCGCCTATATTTCGAGCTATACCCGTTCCTATGTTAGGCTTGGAAATTGTTTTTACACCCATCTTTCTAGCGATTTTAATCGTATTATCTGTTGATCCCCCGTCAACAACAATAATTTCTAGTGGGGATTTTTTCTGGTGTAATAATCCTAATAAGCATTTTTCTATGAATTCTTCCTCGTTTAAGGTAGGAATGATCACGGAGACTTGAGGAAGAACACCCATAAATATCTGAACAACCTTTAAATTCAAATATTTTAACTCTATCGGCCTTTTTTTCTTAATATGAAAAATAAGAGTTAAAATCGAACTTTTTAGGCTTTTAGATAAAAAATCACAACTAATTATAGAAATTAGCGTTTAATGAAGACAACTACAGAAACTCCAATTAAGTAATATTCAATATTTCTTTTGTGAGTCCAATTGTTTCCGTTATAGGTACTGGAGGTACGATTTCCTCTACTAAAACAAACGAAGGATTTATCCCAGCATTATCTCCCGAGACATTAGTTAAGTTAGTTCCCGATATTGAAAAAGTAGCTGAACTAAGGGTTA
Organism: Candidatus Heimdallarchaeota archaeon; assembly: GCA_027061945.1. Lineage (GTDB taxonomy): Archaea > Asgardarchaeota > Heimdallarchaeia > Heimdallarchaeales > JAJRWK01 > JAJRWK01. The sequence continues at coordinate 6,368 of JAMOVR010000240.1, read as the reverse complement.
GAGAAATAATGAAAAAAGATTCCTCTAACATGACGCCTAATGACTGGCAAATAATTACTAAAGAGATAGTAAAAGACCTTTTAGATCCTGAAATTAATGGTGTTGTCGTTACTCATGGAACAGACACAATGGCTTATTCTGCGTCAGCAGCAGGATTATTTATTAGAAACTTGAATAAACCAGTTGTTTTTACTGGAAGTCAGATTCCGATAGGAGAAATAGGAACAGACGCTAAAAGAAACTTATTAGATGCAGTTAGAGTTGCTGCTAATACTGATATTGCTGAAAGTGTCATTGTTTTTGATTCGAGAATTTTACGGGGTGTAAGGACAATTAAATTAAGAGAATATGATTTAAATGCTTTTGAAACAGTGGATCCTGTCCCAATAGGGGAAATCGCTAGAGAAATTTATCTAACAGATCCTCTAGTTAAAAAAAGAAATAATAAAGTTCCTTATTGGGATGGAAAATTAATTCCTAATGTATCCTTAGTTAGAGTGTTTCCAGGAATAACTCCAAAAATATTAGAAATTCTTCCAGAAATGGGATATAAAGGGATAATCATAGAGGGATATGGAGCAGGTAATGTACCAATACAGAGAAAGAGCTTTGCAAATACTGTAAAAAAGCTATATGACCAGGGAATTCCAGTAGTTGTAACTACTCAATGCGTATTTGGCCGTACAGAACCATTACTATATCAAACAGGAAAACATGTATTTGATGCGGGTGCAATCAGTGGCCATGACATGATTTCTGAAGTAGCAATGATAAAATTAATGTGGGCATTAGCAAAGGTAAAAGAAAATGATATTGAAAAAGTCAAAAAATACATGTACCAAAATCTCGCAGGTGAAATTAATCCTGAGTATTATTAAGAAAAGTCTTGATTAAAATAAATCATTTAGTATTATTTATTACAGAACAAAAATATGAAAAACATTTAACTTTCTCGGCGGGAGGTCCCTCCTCCGAAACATAAGAGATGAAATCAAAACAACAGTCTCGCATTGATGGATTGTATTTGAATACATATTATTGATACAAGGTTGGAACATCCCGTCTTGTAGCGTCCATGGAGAAAAGTCCCATAACATTTTCTCAAGTTCATTTTTTACAATGAATTAAGGAAGTAATCTTGGGGCAACTGCTCTTGATTAGTCATAGAGCTACTCGAAAAAACAAGGTGTGTTCATATATAAACTATATGCAGAACAAACCAATTAAAAACTACATATATATAAGGACATATATTTTTATATGTGCTGGCCGAATATTTGCGTTACCCCCCTACAAAAAACCAACTTCGGAGATTTGCTTACGCCAGCACAGAACAATTAATTAGTGAATTAGACGAAACTAAATTTTATGAAATAATACAAATAGGGATTTATTCTGCAGATATCCTAAATATGGAGTTCTTAACTAAGGCAAGAAACGTTCTTAAAAGTTATTCCCCATTAGACCACCAAAGAACTCTAAAAAAAAGAATTTCTCGTTTGTTTAAATTATACGAACTTTTTCAAAATAGTTATTTTGAAAAAATAGAGAAGGAAGGAATAAAGTTTTTGAACTCATTACCAAAAAGAGAAATCCTGAGAATTGAAGTAAATATCTTATTAGCACTTATTTCAATTATACTAAGAAAATATCAAGAAGCATTACAATATGCGAGAGTAGCTTTGGAATTATCAGAAAAATTTGATCTTCCTTGGAGAAAAAGTGTGTCTTTACTTTTAATTGCAAATTCTCATTATCAAGAAGGAAAATTCTTACTTTCAGAATCAATTATGGAATATATTTTAGAGACCATAGACTATGAAGACCATTTCATTAACTTTGTATTAAGAAATAATTTGGGTTTACTCTACTACCACTTAGGAAAATTTGACAAAGCATACAAATACTTAACAAACGCATATAAAGAATATAAGAACGTATATCCCCCAGCAGGCTTCGAAAATGTTATTCTACAAAACATTGCGAAGGCATCCATAAGTATAGGAGATCTAGAAACTGCCGAAAAAAACCTTCTAAAAAGTCTCGAGATCTCCATGCGAAATTCCCAAGACCCATCAAACTATGCTATAACAAACACTTTGTTACTTTTAAGCCAGCTTTATGGATATTTGGGAGAAACATCCAAACTTAAAAGAGTAATAAGATATTGTGAAAAGTTAAAAAACAATTCTCCATCATTTAATTATCAGATAGATCGCACAAGGAATATAATCCTTGCATATCACAAAATGATGACAGGAGACTTTGGTTCTGCAAAAAAAATACTTGACAAAATCAATTTCGATTTCACAAATGACATAAAAGATCTAATGTTGTGGGAAGTAAAAATCTATGTTGACTTAATTTTATATGCATTTACATTGAATCGTAATTACTTAGCTGATGCTACTAAGTGTTTCAACGCTTTGGAAAGTATAGAAGGAATAATTGATAGTTCTCTTACAAATAGCCAGATAGTATTGCTGAAAGTGTTTTATTATTATGCAATTCAAGACGTTGATGAAATGATAAAAGAGATAGATAGACTCCACGGACTCCTTAATCAACTTCATGACGAATCTAGAAATGAATTCATAAAAATCATTAATTATGTTGAAAGTAAAGAAGAAGCATTACCAATTTTGCCGTTATCTTTATTCTTCAAGCTTTCCTTATTTATTAACTGGAGACGTTCAGTAGTACCTGAAAAAATAGACCTGGCTAAGCCAATTGATATCGTTTTTTACACGATAAAAGACTTTATTGGGCCATATCCAATGTATCAGCTATTTAACAAGTTTGAACATGATTTTATTTTAAAGCAAGGTGCATTTCTAACTACGCTAGTTGGTGGGGGCGATCAATATAATGAAGGTTTTTGGGGGCCAATGCCTACATCAGATCCAAATATTGTTGCTTATGTAGGGACAAAAAAACTATATGACCCTGATGCCGATGTCAAAGACGAAAGAAAACCTGATTGGACATATGCACTACTTGTATTTTTTGTTGATGAAAAAACAATGCATGACCAATTAATCCGGAAAAAGATATACGATTCTTCAATGGATTTTTATTCACGTTTTAAATCAATTAAAGAAATTACTGAGAAAAAATTTAGGAAATGGGCGATAAAACATTTCAGATACGATGAAGAAGTATTACTTGAAGAAAAAAACATTTTCAAAACATGATAAAAAAAGAGAGAAAAAAAGGTAGTTAAAAAAGATAATTAAAATATTTTCACTGCTCTTCTAGTTTTTTAATGGTTTCATATCTCTTACTGCCAATACCATATCTTTGGCGTAGCCATTCTGGAAGTGATATAGTCCATTGGATCAAGAACACAGAAACTATTGAAGTAATGGCAAGCACCATTATTGGGTATTGACCTGCTTCATCAAGATCAATTGAAGTTAATACTACGTTAAAGAATGCAGAAAAGATCCATATTAATTGGGCGATGTTTGAATAAACGCTAAGATCTAGTCTGGCTTTTGTTAGTTTTGAAGGATTAGTCCGAATTTCCTTTTTAAGCATACTAATGAAGTAAGAAATGGAAACAATGCCGAATAATGCAGAAACCATGGCAATAAATTCAACGATTCTAGTGTATAAATATAAGATAGAAGCCAGCCCAAAGATTACAAGAAAGATAACCAATATGAACAATAATATGTTAGCTCTCTTGAATCCTTCTCTTCTTTTTTCTGGAACTCTTGAGCTTTCGTTAATGTAAATGTTGTTGCCAATAATCCAGAAAATCAAGAATAAGAGGAAACCATGGTTAGTAAACAAAAAGCCATGTACAGACTTAGTGACAAAGAGCTCGTAGAAGTATAGAAACATTGTAAAATTTGGCCAAAATAATGCAAAGTCCAAGAGAATAACTACTTTTGTTAGAACTCTTAGACCCGGATTTTTATAATGGAGATACAGGTTGTAAACAAAGGCTACTATGGCAATCAAAGTTGATAGTCCGAAAAGGATCATTCCTATTGTTAAAGTAACCATACTAAATCGTTGTGGAAACTCGGTTATCACAGCCCGTGGTAATGATGGTAACATTTTTTTCACCCGTTTCTAGTTTGTTAACTTAGTTTGTAGAAAACCTTCTGAAAGTTTTCGAGGATGGTTAATGAGACAAAGAATAAAAATCTTCTAGTAAGTCGTTCTTATTTTTTAACAATTAAAAAAGGGAAAAAAATAGTTAAAACATATTTACTTCAATGTACAATCATTTTCTACAGACAAGCCTAAATTTATATTTGAATTGGTTCTTATTTATTTGAAAGAGATTACCATTGTTCATTTTCTGAAGAACAAAGGGAGGAAAAAGATTATGAGCGATATGTATCAAACAGCAGATTGGAAAAAAGAAAAGCATGCCCCCGTAATAGAAGCTCCTGAAAAAGTAAAAAAGGACGAACTTATAACAGTTAAACTTTCAGTAGGAAAAGAGATACCACATCCAAATACAACAGAACATCACATAAGATGGATAAGGCTTTACTTCTTACCCAAAGGAAAAAAATTCGCATATGAATTAGGTGTAGCAGAATTCAATGCTCATGGAGAAAGCACTAAAGGGCCAAACACGGGTCCAGCATGGACAGAACCACAAGCAATGTTTACGTTCAAATTAACAGAATCTGGCACTCTAATTGGAACTTCTTTCTGTAATATACATGGGTTATGGAAAAGTGAGAAAGAAATAGAAGTTGAAGAATAAATAATATTATACTTCTTTTTAAAAGTATTTTTTTATTTTTGGGATAAGTTTTATGTTTTAAAGGTTGAAAGATAAATGCAACTAAAATATTTAGGAACAAAAATAATTCCCGATTTAGAAGGTATTTTCATCGAAAGACCTAATCGTTTTTTGGCCAAAGTGAAAATAAGCAATAAAAAAGAAAAAATAATTTTAGCCCATGTTCATGATTCTGGTAGGATTACTAATGTCCTTGTTAAGGGTGTAAGAGTATTACTTAAAAAGGTAAACAACCCTAAAAGAAAAACACAGTATGACATATTGTTTGCATTGCACAAAAATTACTGGGTATTAATAAACACTAAATATCATCCATTATTAGCTCGAGAAATACTGAGTAAACATATTTTCTCTAGCGATTTAAAGCAAATATTGTCAGAGCAGTTTTTTTATGGAGAAAGCAGATTGGATTTCGTCGTAAAGCATAAACACGGCAAAATAACTTTTATCGAAGTAAAAGGATGCACGCTAGAAGAAAATGGAAAAGCCTTATTTCCTGATGCCCCCACGAAAAGAGGCCAAAAACATTTGAAAACTCTACTTAAACTTAAAAAAGAAAATGAAGAAAACGATATAATGTTGCTATTTTTGGTTTTTCATCCTTATACAAAATGTTTTGCACCAAATTTTTCAATAGATCCTCAATTCGCGGAATTATTTTATCAAGCACTAAAATATGGACTAATAGTAAAACCCGTGGTACTGGGTTATGATTATTATAAAAAAACCTTTTTCATAAAAAAAACGTTACCGATATGTCAAGAAACTAGTTAACAAAGTTTCATACATTTTTTTGGGTAACTCTGGGACAGAGGCCCTCATGGAAGATTTCCGTGTAGATCCCTCCAAAACCATGAAAACACGATCAGAGAATCTACTCACGTAAGCGTGAGTAATTCACAGCACGATCTATTAATATCTATATTCTTTGTTGAAATAAAAAATGTGTCTTTTTCTCTTATCAAAAGATGGTAGATAAACTTCATTATTTTTGTTCTTATTCTTTCAATATGGAATTATTTTTAGATCTGGTTAGTACATGCCTATAAGGCAAATATATTTTTAGTTATTCTAATGTTAAAAATAGAAACTTTTTTTCTTTAAACACAAAAGCACTAGAAAAAAATTTTATGGAACGTGGTTAGCTATATTTGTGCTTGAAAAATATGTCTTGATTACTGGTTCTACTGACGGAATAGGGAAAGCTGCAGTCAAAGAATTAGTTAAGAGCTCTAAAATAGAAACTTTTTTCTTTATTCATGGACGTAGCCATGAAAAGTGCACTAAAGCGTTAGAAGAATTCAAATTATTAGACAAGGAAGAAAAGCATGAATTTACATGTTTGATCGCAGATCTTGCTTCTTTTGACCAAGTAAGAAAAATACCCATGTTTTTAGAGGACGTTACTGATAAACTAGACATATTAATTAATAACGCAGGAGTCTATATGCCTAAGAAAATTGTTACTAAAGATGGTTTTGAAGCAACATTTCAAATTAATTATTTATCTCATTTTTTGTTAACCCGACTTTTATTACCATTTTTTATTGAAGCAGAAGATGGAAGAATTATTCATGTAAGCTCAATGGTTCATGCA
>JAMOVR010000239.1 GCA_027061945.1 Candidatus Heimdallarchaeota archaeon | reverse complement strand
CGTTTTTTTCATAACTAGCACCGGTGGGATTATTAGGATAATTTATAAGCATTAACTTTTGTTTTTTATTATCTAGCCCCAGCTGTTTTAGATTTTTCTCAAGAGTTTCACTTGTTACTAATAAGTCATCATCGAAATTTGTTTTTAATCTATAAACTGTTTTTCCGATAATTCTCGCTTGTGGTTCATGACTCACCCATGATGGTTGTGGAAGTAATAATGGCCCCTCAATTATGTTTGATAATAAGAAAAAAAGAGATTTACTTCCAGGAGCAATCATTATTTGTTCAGGAGTTGTGGGCAGAGCATATTTGTTTTCATAGAACTCAGCAATTGCAGTTCTTAATTCAGGTACTCCTATAGAAGAATAGTACTTATTTTTATCTGCATTGTCTCTAAGAGCTTGTTGTACCGTCTCAGGGGCTGGAAACGGTGAAGAACCAAAGCCTAAATGATAGACAGTATGCCCTTCTTTCCTTAAAGAACGGACTTTTTCATCAATCCCTAATGTAACAGAAGGTTTTAAGTTCATGATGGGGCCAGAGACCCTAATACCCATGTTATACACCTCTCAGAGTTGCTAGAAAACTGTTGGAAACTAGCAACAAAAATGGTTTGAATAAGGGTTTAAAAGAACCTTTCCATCATGCAGAAAAAAACAGAATAATTTTAAAAAAGAAAGGTTATTAATGAGAATTATTTAATAACGACTTTAAATTATTACAAGTTAAAATTAAATTAGATTTTTAGTTCTTTAATATTTAATATTGATAGATTTAATACCGATATCCAGAAGATCTTCTTCTATCATTATAACCATATCCCCCACGGTTATAACGATTTCTTCTAGGAAATTCATGTTCCTCATCTGAAATATTATTATCCATGTTTACTTCTTCAATGGTTTCTTCAGTTTCTTCGAAACTGCCATTTCTACCTAAAGACAATCTAACATGGCCCCGGAAGAGGATCGTTTTTACATCTCTAAATTCATATGTTTTTCCGACTTCTAACCGGTCAATATCCTCATTCCAGGCAGAAAAATAGACTAGACCAGTCTCGTCGCCTAGGAGAACTTCCATGACTTCATGTTCTTCTCCTGTGTTTCTGTTTGTTACCTCCCTTTTTTCCCCAAGCTCGATAACTTTGGCTTTTAAAAATAGTTCCCTATTTAGGGGGCTGAGATCCTTTATCTTTACGAAATTTTCGCTTTGCAATTAAATCACTTCGAAATTATATGTCGAGAAAACGAGTAGCTGTAATACTTTCATCAACAATGGAAGTAAAACAGGTGAAACGCTTTCTAAACTTTAGATTATCTCTGGGGTATATAACCTATCCTATTCATAATAAAAAAAAGGAAATCAAAAAGTAACTTTATCGATTTTTATTACTTAACACAGTAATTAATTCTTGGAAACAATATAACTTATGAATAAATGAAAAAATGGGTACTTCATGAAACTTTATGCGTGTTGTATCGACTGTGGGAGAAAAACCAATCCGACTATGTTTTTTAAATGTCCAGACTGTGGGGATCCATTAAATTTTAATTTTGTTACTCTTTCTAAAAATGATTTAAAGGGAAACAGACACAGGAGGTATAAAAATTGGATATATACTCAATTTGACGGAAATACCAAAAACTTAGGAGAAGGTGGAACACCACTAGTACCATTCAAAGATAATCTTTTCGTGAACTACCCCTTGCTTTTACGAGGGGCTTCCTGCTTCACAGAGGAGACTCTCTCCACAGGCGCTACGGGCCGTCCCAGCCCTGCAAGAAAAAAATATACAAAAAAACATATGATGTTTTCGGCTT
>JAMOVR010000238.1 GCA_027061945.1 Candidatus Heimdallarchaeota archaeon | reverse complement strand
CCTTTATCCACTCCACAAAGAACACGTTGATTTTCTTCATCTAGTTTTCCTATGTCATGAAGCACTAAGGCTGCCTTTAATGTCTGACGGAGTTTCTCCTTTTCATCTTCAGAAAATGTGGTAAAGGACAAAAGATGATCGAATAAAGACAATCCATATCTCAGCACCTCCATTACATGCTGTGCATAAGTATGTGGAGGAAGCTCAGGTTTATTCTTTGGAGGTGAATGTGCTATATAAACCACTGCTTTTTACTCGATAAGGTCTCTCACCTCATTAAAGCGATCTTGCAATTCTCCCAAATCATTTTTTCCAGGAATATCATAATCTTCTGCTGACAATGGCCTATCTACCCCTTGTTTAACTTTTGGTGTTAGTGCTTTGATAAATAAGTGCTCCGGGCACGACCCTAACGTATTTTTATGTTCAGCAAACCATGCATGAAGAATGGTTATTTGAGGACGAATCATTGAGGCTGTGTGCTGATATACATAAGGGATCATAAATTTCAAAAGTTCCAGGTCTTCAGCAGTTGCCCCGGTTTTTACCGCAATACTAGGGTTTACATAAATAGGAATACAATAGATTCCATGAGCTACTACCCTGAACGCCATTGGCGCCATCCCTCGGTCTTTACCAGCTTCTACCCCTGCCTTGTTAGTATATGTCATGCGGACAATATCAACAGGAGCAACGGAAAGTCCTACTCCTATTTGAACAGTACCAGTATTTATCAGATGGGCATAACCGCCCTCCTTCTTTTTCTTTTTTTGTTCTTTTTTTTGTTCTTTGGTTAATTCAGAATCTTTTAAAGACTCTAAAAAGGTATTGCCAAACACTCTGGCATCCCAATATGTCTTGATAAATTTATCTTTATCCATATTTTTTATTTTTTCACGATCTCTGCCACGTTCCTCTAATATTTCAAATTTATTTCCGGTTTCAGATCCCAAATTCAGTTCTTTTTTGGCGGCAGTGAAAACCTCTGATTTTTGACTTACTAGGTCACGAAGTTTTCTTTTAAATGAAACAGGAGAAATCATTCCCCTTCCATCCAGTTCCCTTGTGCGAGGTTCCGACTCCATATCTGGATCACCATTGGGATTTGACATGGTTACGTCCAATACAACCAAACCTACATGACGATTAAACGGTGCTTTCATATTTTGCCTCCTTTGTAATGTCAGATTTTGGAATATCTTCTTTCATGCTAAACGGGCGGCCCGCCAAATAACCAAGCATGAGTTCAGACTTATAATGATCTGAGTTTATAAAACTTGCTCCGGATGGTAGATGTTGTTTAAGTGTTTCAATATGTTCATTTATCCACTTTTGGGCAAAAATTGCATTTTTTTCAGCTTTATTGTTTTTTGATTCTTGCTTAACGTCTTTTGATTCTTGCTGAAATTTAATACGTTTAACCCATGAATTATATGGCCTTATACGCTGGGCTAAAAAGGCCATTGCCTTTATAGGATCATGCAAGGCCATACCGTAAATTTGATTGCCCAATAAAGTTCTAGGAATATCACCCTTGCGCTCACTTACACAATATCCAATATGGACTTCATCTAAAGCCGAACATAATTGGCCGAATTTAAAAGCAAAATCATTCATATATTCCTCCTTTATCCTCCCTAAATAATATAAAAGCACTGCCATCAAAGTAACGGCACTTAACGCCTCTGCGTTATGTTTAGGGTTTGTTTTAACCGTGATTTTTTTCTTGGGTAATATCGCTTGAGCCTTACTTAATGCACACCTTTGAAATAATGCTTGATATCGATTAGCGATACGCCATAGCCATTTCCGAATCCATATTTCTC
>JAMOVR010000237.1 GCA_027061945.1 Candidatus Heimdallarchaeota archaeon | reverse complement strand
TTATTACTGGAAAGAAAAGTGGTCTCGTTGTTTGAAAGAAATGGTGATATCTTTTATTATGTACCTGTTTCTAAACGACGTTAATAGTGATGATTTAGTTATTTTTTGTGTTTGTTCTTATTCTTTTTGCTTTTTTCGATGTCATCATTTGGGGGATGCTACTATCAGCGGATTTATATGTGGGAAACAGTAGTGAAAGAATAGGGTTAAGTTCGATAGAGTTAAATTACCCTTTCTCAACCAAAAGATGTAGAGTATTTAATTCATCATAATCAAAATAATTAGAAAGGTAATAAATATGAGTCGGAGAAGTCGCGGACGAAGAGGCTCATCAGGAGTCCAAGACAAATGGAAATTAAAACAATGGTTTACCATTGTTACTCCCCCCTATCTAGAAGAAAAACAAGTAGGAACTACTCCTGCAATTGAACCTGAACAAGCTATTGGCAGGACGGTAAGAATTGGGTTAATGGATATCACGGGGAATATTCAAGACATAAATACTTTAATTAAGCTTAAAATTATTCGTATTGACGGCAATATTGCTAGAACAGAGTTTTATGGTTATGAATTAAGCCGGGACTTCATTAGAGCACAAGTAAGAAACCATAGATCACGTGTTGACACAATCCAAGACTTGAAGTTGAAAGATGGTGCTCATGTTAGGATAAGAATTTTCTGTATTACTCCAACCAGGGCTAATACTTCTCAAGAGGACAAAATCCGTAAATTAATGGCTGCTAAAATCCAAGAAATGTCTAAAGAGTGGACTTTCGAAGGTTTTGTACTTGCACTAATTAAAGGAGAAATTCGCAAGGAATTGAGAGAAGTAGTCAAAAAGATTTATCCTGTAAAAATATTAGATGTTGAAAAAGTAAAGGTCTTAAGACTACCTAAAAAGGTTGAAGTTGCATCTTAGTTTTTTTCTTCATATTACTAATTAATTTATAAAAATGATTATTATTTTTTAAAAAAGAATTATTCTTTAAATTCTTTTATATGTCAATTGTTGCTATAAATACTTGATATTATCTTACTTCTCTACCTCTTCATCAAGAGAACTATCTCTGTTCCATATCTCTGTTATTATATTTAATGACTAATTTGAAACTTGAAATAAACGTCTTACACATTCTAACTTTTTTAGCCCCACACTATTATTGCGTTTAGCACAGATAAAACGCAAAAAACCACTCATGTATTTATAAACCCTCTCTTTAAAAATTGCATATAGTAAAAACTATTGCGCAAAAAAATATAGGGGGTTTTTTATTATTCCTTCTTTTTTTCAGCCTATTCAGCATAGTTCACTTTTGATGATCGTTCTTCTTTATAGTACGTATGTAGAATTTCTATGATTTTGTTGTTGAAACACCTTAATTTATTAAAATTTGATTAAATTGAGAATTGTTTTATATCTTAAATATTGTAATCATACAATTCAGAAACCCATCTTAGAAAACTTAGATTACTACTCTTCTTTATTTCTTTAAATCTTTAAAAAAATAAAAATAATAATATCAATTTTGTTTTCTTTTTGAAACTACAAGTATCAAGTTTTTTGAATTGTTCTCATTAAATTTTTCTTCTTCGTAATTTCCATAAATTTTTTCTATTTTTAGTCCAGAGCTACTGATATGGTTTTGTAGGTTCTTTAAGGAATAATAGGTTAGTGGAAAGGAGAATTTATGGAAATATCCCCATTTTTCTCCTTTTTTGCCCATAATGTTTATATTAAAAAATAATTTTGGTTCTAAGTCTAAGAATCTTTGAACTAAGTAATTCTTGTTTTCAATAATAATTTCTTTTAAGGGATAATATCGTGATGACTTTTTCCTCCTTACCCTATAATTTACTACATGAAGTATTATCTTTCCATTATCTTCCAATAAATGCTTAGAATTTATTAATAGCATTTTAAGTTCTCGAGATGAGTTGATAAAAGAGACTATATTATTTAGTAATAATATTAAATCATACTTTCCTTTTTCTTCTTCTAAAGTAATATTTTCAAGTGAGATTTTCTCAAGACCTTCTTTTTCAGCTTTTCTTTGTGCAATTTTTATCATTTTTTTACAAATATCTATTCCTTTTACTTGAAAACCTCTTTTTGCTAACTCTATGGAGTACTTTCCTGTCCTTGTAAATACCTCTAATATTTTCACTTCTCTTCCTTTTTCTCTGTCTTTTTTAGTTAATTTTTCAATGAATTCAACAGTTTGCTTAATAGTTTGTTCTGGTGGATATATAGCGTCATAAAAAGGTGCAAGAAGTTCAAATGATTGGTTAGATGTCTGTATGTTCATCTTCATATTATTTATCGTTCCTTTCTAAATCTGGTTTTTCATTGTAAACAATATCTTTTAGCTTGTATACTATTTGGGGTAGTATTTTTGAGGCATCACCTAATAATATGAAATCAGCTTCAAATACAGGAATTATAGGCATCTCCAAATTAATGATCCCTCTTTTTTTACCGTAGAAAAACAGAGAATTGGCGGGAGAAACAGCTAGACTTGTTCCTACTGCAATTATGAGGTCTGCCATTTGCGCTTCATAAAACGCATTCTTAATAGTATCTGTTTTTAATTGCTCACCAAATAATATTATGTCCATTTTTAATATCTCCCCGCATTTCTTACATCTTGGTGGCAATTTTTTTTCTCTTTCTATTTTGAATTCGTTGAGTTCATAGTTTTCGCCACATTTAAGGCACACTAACTTTTCTGGATTCCCATGGAGTTCAATTACGTATTTATTCCCTGCTTTAGTATGTAGTAAGTCTATGTTTTGTGTTATGATTACAGTATGTTTCCCAATTTTTTCTCTTATTTTTTCTATTTCTGCTAATGCTTTATGACCGGAATTTGGTTTTGCTGTTGCCCCCATCTCATAAATATCCCAGAAAAAAGTCCATAGCTTTTCTGGATTTTTCATAAAAGCTGATAAGGTTCCGTATTCGTTCATATCGTATTTTGTCCATATTCCTTGAGGAGAACGAAAATCAGGGATTCCACTAGGAACAGATATGCCTGCGCCAGTTAAAAAAACGACTCTTTTTTCTTTAGAGAGTAATTTAGCTATTTCTTTTATCTGTTCCTCCCTAACTGACATTTTTATCCCTTTCAAAATAATTCTATCTTACTGTTTTAATGTTCTCCTTCTCTAAATTTCTTTTCCCCAGCCTCTATTCTACAAGGCAATCGGTTTTCTCGAGGTGTTATTGGACATACCCAATTATCATTATATGCGCAATAGGGATTGTATGCAAAATTGAAATCTAAAATAAATTCTCCAGGATTTCCTGTAGGATGAATGTCAATGTATCGACCTGAACCATAGGTTTCTTCTCCACTTGTAAGATCCATAAAAGGAATAAAATAATAATCATTTTCTGGATCTTTAAATACGGTTAATTGACAAGGCATCCCATCTATTTCAAATTGTATTTTACCAAATTTAATGTATTCTTGAACTATCCCTGTGTTAGTAGCAATATGAACTATTGGTTTTCTTTTATTCTCTTTAATTTTAACAATGAAACGATATTTTTCGTTGACTGGAAAATATTTTAGTCCTTTGAAGTCCTTTTTTTGTTCTGGAGTTAAAGGAGACTCTGGATGGTTTTTAAAAAACTCATCTTTTTGTCTTCTAAATTCAAGTACTTCTTCTTCGTAAGACATCAAGCTAAATATATGTACTATTCAGAATATAACTTTTCACTATTTACTAAAACTTACTTTGATTTCTTTCAAAACAAGATTTATTGTAAATTTTTTTCTTATGTTTCTAAAAAATAATTAATGAGGATTGAGGAGAATAAACATAATGGAAACGATTCTGAAAATATATGTAAAACCTCGTTCATCTCGTTCTGTATTTCCTTCCGCAATATTTGATGATGAAGTAGAAGCTATGCTAAAATCCCCGCCAGATAAAGGAAAAGCAAACAAAGAGCTTATTGAGCTAATTTCCAATTTTTTTAGAGTCCCTAAATCAAATATTACAATTATATCTGGTATTACTTCAAGAGAAAAAAAAATTAGAATTATTGGTATTTCTCCTGATAATGCTTGGAACAGGCTAAAAAAATCTGAATTCAAAAACCAATGATCTCAAATGAAGCAATTAATTCTATTCTATCATTTAACAGTTTAATAAGATTATTAGTTAATTGAAAAACTTGAGATATGAGTTGGTCTATATTTTCATAGTTTGCTTCTCTCAAATAGCCGAGAATTTCTTCTCCAATTACTTTTATGTCATCTAATATCTTGAACGCTTCTGATTCTAAAATATAAATTACGGAAATATCAAGTCCCTCTAGTCTTGGATTTTCAAAAAAAGTTGTATGTCGGTAATCAGGTGCTCTTACTTTTTTTTCTATTTCTTTTATCTCTTTAAGGATCTTATCACAAGTGCCCCAAGCATTAAGCATTCGAACTTCAATTAATTTTCCTACAATTTCTGCAAAGTCATTAGAAATATCTTTTAGTTGCTTTACAATATAAGAACGAAATTGTTTATCAGTTTCTAAGCGATCTTCTAAATCCCGATATCCTTTGTATTCCGGTATTTTCCTCTTGATATCTTTGATGACTTCAGAGGTTTCCATAAATTCTTCTTGCTTTTTTCTTTTGAATAGCCCCATACTTACCTACCAATCTATTTATCTTTTCAATTTTTTAAGTTCTCTGATTTCTTGTACCGTGGTTGCGTCATAGGGTGACTTGTCATCCCTAAATCTTCCTGTAAATCTCGGGAATCTTAGAGCTAACCCGTTTCCATTTTCATCTAAAACTGTGTGTACGGGGCTATTAGTTATTTCAGTAGCAGTTATTTCCATCACAATTTCTGGTTTAACCCATATGTCTGGTTCTAATTTAGAAATCACATCTTTAGGCTTTTCTGGTAGTTTTAACTCATCTAACTTTTGTTTTAAAAACTCTAAATGTGCATCATTTAGTCCTGAACCTAATTTACAGAGTGTCCTGAAAACACCTTCTTCACTGTCATATGCGGCCATTAACAAAGTGCCATAAAACCCACCTCTACGTCCCCGACCATGCCATGCACCAACTACTACTAAGTCAAAAGTGTCTGCTAACTCACTCTTGTAATCTGCTTTGTACTTTATCCATAACCATCCTCTTGCACCCGCCTCGTAAATCGATTTTTCACTTATATCTTTAGCCATTACTCCTTCACAATTTTCCTCAATTGCCTTGTCAAAAAAAACGTTGAAGTCATCTACATTGTCTATTATTTCAGCAGTTGACAAATCTACTTTTTTAAAAACATGTGTGTGTTGTTCTAATATTTTTCTTCTTTCTGGAAGTGGACGAGAAGTAATATCTTGGTTATCAGCATAGAGTATATCGAACAAAAATACTTTAGAGGGAACTTCTTGTATCATCTTCTCGATATCATATTTCCTTCTTCTTTGCATTAGCGTCTGAAAATCAACTATCTTGTTTTCTTGGAAATTATACGCTACAATTTCTCCTTCTGTGATTATTGGTGTTTCTCCAAAAGCAGTATTTAATGCATTTATAACGTCTGGAAACATTGATGTTAGATCTTCTTGTCTCCTAGACCACAACTTTGCTTTTCCGTCCTTAGTATAATGATACTGAAATCTTAAGCCATCGTATTTGTATTCTAATTGGCATTTTCCTCCGAGTTTTTCTAATATCTCCTCAGGGTCAGAAAGCCTTTGAGCAGCCATGCATTGTACTGGCCTCCCTGGTTCTACTTTTATTTTTTCTAAAGCTTCGATACCTTTCTCTTTAGCTATTTTTGCGATCTCAGCTAAGTTTGATGTTTTAAAGTATGCAAGTTCTACAATCGGTTTTTTTGTTTTATCCCCAATATATGCCCTTGTAATTGCTTCTACCACAGTCATATCTGCTACTCCGAGTCGCATTTTTCCCAAAACAATTCTCATTATGTATTTAGCGCCTTTTGGAGATACGGAAGTCAATATCTTTGTCAATGCACGCACCTTTGCTTTAGCTGAACCTTCTCCAGTTAACTTCGCTATTTGATGTAGTTGTCTCCATATTTCGAGTACTTCAGGATCTCTTTCTTCTGTTTCATCCTCACCAGTTGTTTCAAAAAAGGCGTCCAGAGTACTTGACCTTTCTTTAGAGAGTAAAATATATGCAGCTTCCCCCAGATCACCTACTTGATTAAGAGTATCCTGTACCTTTTTTTGAGAAACTCCTGTAGCATTTATTAATGCTTCTATTGCCATTCTTTCGGCAATTCCCAGCGCAGGCTCATCATATTTGGGGCCTAGTTGACCAATAACCATGTAAATTACTGGTTCTAGTTCATTTGTGTCTGTTTTTTTCAATAATTCTGTTAGAATATCTATCATTTCAAGTCTTTTAGTAGTTTTTTCTAATCTTTCAAAGTAAGATGTTAATGTTGAAAAACGCATTTAGGACGCCTCAATAATTTTTCCTTGATTAAAATAGAAGATTTTAAATTAAAACTTAGTGTAGTTTAAAAAATGGTTTGAGGAACATTTATTAATTTATTATGCGTTCAAAGGGCCTGCATCTGAAAAACCTTGGCGTACTCCCATTCCTGCTTTTTCTTGTAATTTCTTTGGGTTTATTAGTAAATATACTGCATTTTTTGCATGATCTCTGGCTCGATTATGACATACTTTTGCAAGTTCTTTTTCATCATTACTTTCATCTTCATGGACAAAAACTTCGATTACATGTTTTCTTGTCATTAATTGAACTTGCATAATCCCCTGAGATGCAACTTGGGCTGAAATCTTATCCACGGGTTTTGGTCCTGGCATTCCAAGTGCGATAACTAAATCACAGCTTTTTTCTTCTATTAGCTTTAAAGCAGCTACAGGAATATCTTTAATTCCAGGAACAGTATATCTCTCCCATAAGATTCTCCCAGTATACTCTTCCAATACGGGAATCACTGCTTTAGCCATGTCATAACGTGCAAACATTGTATCAACTATGCCTATCTTATAAGGCATTTCAACATCATCTCCAATTGTTATTTTTTGAATTCTGCAGATGGAATCTTAAAAATACTTTTCCACAATTTTAAAATTTCTTCTCCTGTAAGTAAAGGATAATCCTGTTCCATTCCGTATTTAATAGCATCCTCTAAACTTAATGCTTTACCTGTTTTTTCATCTAACATTTCTACTAAACTAACACTTTGAGGCTGTTTCGTTAACTGTGCTAATGCTGTTCCTAATTCAGTGTGTCCTTTTCGGTTTCTTAATAGACCTGGTGAAGCTCTTAATAAATGTACATGACCAGGTGATCTAAACTTATCTCCAAATTCTCGTAATAATTCTTTTCCTTTTAGTTCCCCATTTTCAAATTTTTTGTGTATCCTCCCTAATTCTGCAATAGTCATTGCACGGTCTATATCTGTAATTCCTGTAAATGAATCAACATGATTAATTGTTAGTGAAAAAGCGGATTTTGCTCCGTATGGAAGAGAATGAGAAGTTAACATGCTAATCGCTGGATACCTATGGCTTGTCATTGCCAATACTGCTCTCATATAAGGGAGAGAAATCTCATGAGCAAATTCATGAGTTACAGTAACACAAATAAGTCCTCCACCATCTCTACGCATGGTTGCTATATGTTTTGGAGTAACTTTGTAAGATGGAATCACTAAATCAATTTCGTTTTCTCTACCTTTAAAATCATGAATTAGTACAAATTTTCCTTTTTCCCAAGCTTCTTTAGCCGCCTTTAGTTTATCAAACATTTTCAAAAACTAATTAAGAGCTTTATCGCTTAAAACTTTGGGTTAATGAGTTTTTATTTAGTAAATATGATAAAGTAAATTTGGATTCTTGGTTCATTTTTTAATGTTTTTAAATTTTTAATGTTTTTCTTGAGAATATTTTTGTCAAAGCGAAATTCTTAGATAAAACGTGTGGTACACCGAAAATAAGTTCATTTACAGATATACTATCTTCAAAGAGGTGTAATTTTTGGCAAGGAATGAATTGAAAAGATTACTAAACCTTCCTAAGAATATTTATTTAACATATTTTGGAATTTTTATACTTCGTTTATTTTTCTATTTTAGTCTAGCAATTCTTCAAAATCCAAAATATATGCAGGTAACAAGCCTTGAGAGAGTGCTTATTTTTGTTCCATATCCCGCCGCTGAATTGTTAACTGTCTCTTTTTTTGGTTCATTATGTGATAAAATTGGTAGAAAACCAATCTTTGTTACTAGCTTTGTATTAGATGGATTGGCAATTTTCTTTTATTCTCTAACTAAATCTCCAGTATTATTACCTATCATTTCTGCATTGTTTGGGATGGGAGCTGCTGCAAGTGTAACTTCTAGCTTAGTAATGATTGCCGACTTATCTCCTCAAGACTTGCATGGTAGTACAATGGGGATATATGATGCTATGGCACTTGCTGGACTTGGTGGTGGATTTGTTGGAGGATTTATCTTAATGGAAGTTGCCCCCAACTATGCACACCTCGGATTTGTATTAGGTGGGGTCATACTATTTATAATGGCTGTTTTTAGTTACTTTAAAATTGAAGAGACATTTAAACCTGAAGAAATAGAAGGGGGCAATCAAGGATTTGTTAAAGCATTAATTGATGATATCGTGGCAGTTCTTAAAGATAAAGATGTTCAGCATATCTTGCCTGTGTGGATTCCTGTAATCTGTCTTTATGGAATTATGCTTAACTTTTCAGAACAATTAGCACATGACTTAGAACTAACTAAAGAGGGTCTACCTTTATTAATTGTTCTTGCATCTATTGGATTAGCAATATTTATCGGCTTCCCACTACATGGCTTTTTATCCGACAAATTTGGGAGAAAACCATTTCTAATAATTGGGATGTTTAGTTTTGCTGCATTTATCTCTCTTTTAGTATATGCTTCTGCTACTAATCAGTTGCTTACTTTTGCAGTACCATTGTTTATCTTTGGTTTGGGTTGTGGAGCATTTCCACCGGCTGCGCTAGCTTTGTTAGCTGATATCTCTGAAAAGGAAAGAGCCGGTGCCACAATGGGTAGTTACTCCGTAGTTTATGGTATTGGCTTATTACTAGGGCCATTTTTAGCTGGAATAATTTTGGATAAAAAGATTCCATATGTTCCTAAGGAATATCAAGGAATCACTGGTCTTGTCATATTAGTATGGTTACTAGGATTAATTAGCATAATTGGGACTCTTTACTTGCCTCCCCATCTTTCTCAATCGCATAAACACGAAAAAACAACAAATTAACTTTTTTTGTTAGTGAATTATCCCTTGCTTTGGCAAGGGGTTTCTTGCTTCACAGAGAATGCTTGTTCTAAAACCACTTTCCTGTAAGGGACAGTTCAGAGAGTATTTTATGGGAGCCTTTGTTCTGTCTCATATTTACTATTAAAATTAAAAAAGGATAAGCATTAACATTGGCTTTTATTCCCCGCACCCACCTTTCCAAAAGGAATAAAACTTCACGATGAGAACGCTAAAAATATTTCTTTTTTATAAAATATCTGTATTTCTAATTGATAACGCATCAACTTTCAATATTTCTTCTAAATCGAAGGGATGTGACAATTCTTCTATTGCAGACTTAAATACTGCTAATGTCCGAGTTGTTTTTACAGGAAATGATTCTCTTAATTCTTCTAGTAAGTCACCTAATTCTTTCAAAGATTTTTCCCGGACTTTCATAAGCATATCATATTCACCACTAACTCGATGTAACTCACGTATTTTCTGAGGAAATTTTTTGATTAATGCACGTTCTATTTCTTCAAATTTTCCTCCTCCTCTCTCTAGTTCTATGAGGACAAAGGCAGTGACTCCTAAACCTATTTTCTCGAAATCAACGACCGCAGTAAAACCCTTAATTACTCCTCTATCAATTAATCTAGCAATACGATCATTAACCGTGCTTCTTTTCATTTTAAGTATTTTTGCTAAAGATGCTACGGTTTCTCTGCCATATCTTTGCAATGCTCTTAAGACTTTATAGTGTGCTACGTCCGGAAATTCTCTCTTACGCCCGCGTTTTTCAGACGACATTCTAGTTCGCCTCCCAAAAAGATGGCTCAACAACAGTAAGAAGAAACTGGTTTCAAAACCTATTTTTTACTAGTTCTTTATTTATTAATTAAATTATTTGTATTTTCGTATTTTTTGTGTTAAAATATTAATTTTTCTTGGAAAAAATTTAGGAAAAAAGTAAAAGTTTCAGAGCAAAAAATAGGCTTT
>JAMOVR010000236.1 GCA_027061945.1 Candidatus Heimdallarchaeota archaeon | reverse complement strand
TACACTTACTCCTAAAAAGTGACGTGCAACTGTACCAAAAGCATATGTTGCTAATGCTGCACCAATAGTAATTACTACATTCTTTAGGCCTTTACTGCCAATACTTATTCCTGAAAGAACAGCGGTAAATATTCCTGCGATGAATGCTAATAGCGCAGATAGGCCTATAGCAATTAATGATGTTGTTAAAGGATCAAGACCAAAGGGTATCGCAATGAAAAATGGCATAAATGCAGGTAATGCACCAAGAATGTAATAAATTCCAGTTGTTATTGCTGCACTAGTAGGATCTTCTTTTTCTTCTTCAATAATTATGGTCTCTGCCAAAGCAAGCAATGCTTTATCATCATCTTTTATTTTTTGGGCAATTTCCCTAGCAATTTCTTTGTCTAGTCCTTTCTCCATCAAATGAAGTTCTAAGTCTTCTACTAAATACTCAGGTCCTACTTTGTGTTTTGTACGTAAGTCATCTAGTTTTCCTTCATAAATATCATTTTGACTTTGTACTGAGAGGTATGCACCAGAAACCATCGAAAAAGTTCCACCTATTGAAGCAAGTAACCCAGATAAACCGATTAATAACAAATTATTCATAATACTTGCAAGACCAATTACTAATGCAAGAATTTCTACTAATGAATCGGTCATCCCATAAATTGCTTCTTTTAAGTTATTAAGCTGGGCTGCTGAATCTAAAATCATCTTTGTCAAATTTGCTTCGTGAAGAATCTCGTCTTTCATGATTCCTTGAATTAACTCTCCTTCTCTTTCTCCACTCACATCTAATTCATTCAAAATTTCAGAATAGTTCTTTAAAGCCCCTCTCTCCCCTAATTCTAAGTAATTTACCATAAAGCTTAATGGAAGGAAAAAGGCCATGACTTTCAAGAAAAATAAGCGTATTCTAGATTTGAATCTCATTCCTCTTTTTATCGGGTATTTTTTAGAAGCGATCTCATCGATCCATATTCTAGCGTGTTCTGTCTCCATATCTGCCATTTCAAGAAAGTATTTTTTCTGCTCTCCTTTGGCCTTTTTAGCCATAAATTTATAGAAGGCGGACGATACTAATTCGTCTTGATAAAACTCCTCTAACATCTTCTTTATTCTTTTTTCTTTTTTTTCTTCATTCTTGCTCAATTCTGCCACCTCTACATCACGTTATCTAAGTAAATCACCGTATAACCCTTTTGTTGCACTTAATAATTACTTTCCCAATAAAAATGTCTTCTCCCTTTTCTTCGTTTTTTAATATCAAACAGAGATCTTTAGCAAAAGGTAACTCTTTTTAAGAAAATAACGAGTAAATTTTTGTTTTATTTACTATCGTGTTACGTAGAAATTGTTTTTTTTCTCAAAACCAATAGTGGTTTTATTACCATGCCCTGGAAAAACATGAACTTGATCGGGGAGAGAATATAGTCTTTCAATAATTGATCTTTTTAGGAGCTCTATGTTCCCAAATGGCAAATCTGCTCTTCCAATTGAATATTTAAATAACGTATCTCCTGAAAACAAGATCTTCTCGTTTTCCAAATAAAAACAAATACTATCTGGAGAGTGCCCAGGAGTGTAAATGATTTTTATTTTAATATTTTCGATTTTAATAACATCATTATCTTTTAGTGTTTCTATATCTTTAGGGGTTATTTCTACGTATGGGAGGTTCCATAATTCAGCCCATTCTAAAAATGTAGGGAGAATATCTGGAGTTTTTTCGTGAGTAAAAACTTTTGCTTTACTTTCTAATTTGAGAAGACTTTTTGCAAATCCTATATGATCTGGATGGGCATGTGTTATTAATACATGTTTTAATTTTAATCCCTTTTCTAAAAATTGTGTTGTAATTTCGACGGCTTCTTTTCCCCCAGGATCTATTACTGAAAATGCGTTTTCGTTCTCTATTACATAAAAATTTGTGGAAAGTACACCTACTACAAAGCTATGTATTTTTACCATCTATTTGTTAACTAAAGGTACTGATTAATAAGTAGTTTTTCATTTTTGGTTGATTTTTTTCGGAACAACCGCGTACGTATTACTGATGTTTTCACTTAGATAGAATAAATGTTCGCTTCATTAACGATAATACTTAAATTCAAGGAAGCGGTGTGTACAATCAGCACCTAGGAGGTGTGAGACCCTATGCCAATCAATGAGAACTTTAAAGAAGAATACATCAAGCTTGATGAGAAATTTGAAGGAAAATTATCCATCTGGGTACCCGAAGAAGGATATTATAATCCCCCCGAAAGACTCGGTATTTTTGGTGACATTGTTGCCGTAGATGAAGATATCTGCATTGGAGACGGTGCATGCATTGACGTTTGCCCAGAGGATGTTTATGAATGGCGTGAATTTCCTGGTCACCCTGCAAGCACTAAGAAAGCAGTACCAATTCGTGAGGAAGACTGCATTGAATGTCTTGCTTGTGAGGATGACTGCCCCGTAACAGCCATTAAAATCTTCTCCGCATAAAATTAAAATCTCTGTTTTGATGGGGTGAGAAATACACCCCTAAAAATAATAATTCTTTTTTGATGAAAAAATATAACTTAGATAGGTTGCAATCACACCTAGAGAAGCAATTTTTGAGTTCAAATGAAACTAAAACAAAAATAAGAAAAAAATTTACTCTATAATCGGTCTAAATTTTATTCTAAATTTTATTTAAGAAATATTCATGAATAGCAGTGCTTCCACTTAATTCTGGATGAAAAGTTGCAGCTAAAATATTCCTCTGTTCAACCAATACAGGATCATTGTCAACTTTCGCTAATATTTCAATATCATCCTCTATTTTTTCAATTATTGGTGCTCTAATGAAAACACCTTTTATATTAACATTTAATTTATTGATTTTTAGATCGGTTTCAAATGATTCTTTCTGACGGCCATATCCATTTCTTATAACCGTTGCTTTTAAAAGACCAATTACTCCATCCGTAGCAGGTCCTTCTTTCTTTCTTTTTACTTTTGAAGAAAGTAATATGGTTCCTGCACAGGTTCCAAGCACTGGCATTCCACTCTTAATCTTTTCTTTAAGAGGATCAAAGATCCCAAGTTTTCTACCAATACTTCTCATTGAGGTACTTTCCCCTCCCGGCAGAACTATTGCATCTATATTCTCAATTTGTTCTTTTCTTTTTACAAATACAATTTCGATTTCTTTATTAATTTTCTCAGCGGCCTTTTTTAGGGCATTTTCATGTTCTTCTAAAGCCCCTTGTAATGCAAGAATACCGACTTTTACCATTTTTTTCACCTCTTTAAAGTTGGGCTCCTCTATATTGGATCTTTTGTTCTTCTGTCAGTGCGTTTATATCGATGCCAGTCATGCTTTTCTTTTCTGAGATCATAGCTTGTGCTTCTAAAACTTTCTCAGGATCATCCCAATTAGCAACTGCATACACTATTGCTTCTGCACGAACTTCGGGATCTTGTGACTTATAAATACCAGAACCTACAAACACTCCATCTACTCCCATTCTCATCATCATTGCAGCATCTGCAGGAGTTGCAATTCCTCCTGCTGCAAAATTAACTACTGGAAGTCGACCTAGTTGTGCAGTCTCTAACGCTAATTCATAACTAACTCTCATTTCTCTTGAAAGTCTCATTAATTCTTGTGGGTCGTCTTTATTAGAAACCAGCTGTCTAATTCCAAGATTTACCATTCTCATATGTCTTATTGCTTCAGCAACATTTCCAGTACCTGCCTCACCTTTCGTTCTTATCATTGCAGCTCCTTCTTCAATGCGTCTTAATGCTTCTCCTAAATCTCTGCATCCATTAACAAAAGGAACAGTAAAGTCCCATTTCCAAACATGTGCTGCCTCATTTGCTGGTGTTAGAACCTCACTTTCATCAATCATATCAATACCAATTTCTTGGAGAAGAATTGCTTCTTGTGTGTGACCAATTCTACATTTTGCCATTACTGGTATAGATATATGATCCATTACTGCTTCAATTGCTTCAACAGATGCCATTCTCGCGACTCCACCCGCAGCTCGGATGTCTGCTGGAAGCTTATCTAAAACCATTACTGCAACAGCACCAGCATCTTCTGCAATTGCTGCTTGTTCTGGATTAGTTACATCAAAAATGGCACCATGTTTAACCATCTTTGCAAAACCTCTTTTCAAACGGTTAGTGCCATGGACAATGCGAGAGGAACCCCACATTCTCTCAATAATTCCGTCTTCGAACAACATAATTGTCACCAGTAATTACTTTTCCACATAATTATTCTAGAATTTTTTCTATAAGTTTCTCCATAGTGATGGCAAACAAAATACTTAGTTCTTAAAGAAAAAGAACCGAAAAACCAAGTTTCTTGAAAAAGTCAGAACTACACAAAAAATAGTTCTTAATGAAAATTGAAAAAATGTTGATAAAATCTCTTAAGAACTAGTAATTATTATAAAATTATCATTAAGACTTTACTTTTGCAGCTAATTTGGCTACCTCAGAATATGCTAAGTCTGGGCCTACTGTTGAAGGTGCCCACGCGACAAGATATCCCGGCCAGAATGGACACTTTGCAATTATTAAATGGCCTTGTTGTTGAAGGTTAGTAGCAACAAATCGGTCGTCTTGCTTACGAATTACGGAGAATTTTAGGCCTCCTACTACAACAGGGGATGTCCCTGCTTTCCAGTCTCTAATGGCTTGAACGGGGTCGAAGTCCCATTCACCCATTTTCCAGTAAATCTGGTTATCTTCACCAACTAAGACAGCAACTCCTATGCTCCCTTCTTGGAATAAACGAACAGCCTCGTCTTGGAATGACATGAGCAATAGCACCTTTAATTGTTTTCTAGTTTCAAGAACGAAATGAGTTCTTTTATTTATTTTGGTGGAACTGAACCGTAAAAAAGTCAAATAAATGAAACACACAATGATAAATGATTTATTTAATAAGAGAAAATAAAAACTAATTAGTCAAATAATATTATAACTTGGCAGTGAAAATAACAATTCACATTAAACCACTATCCCAACGAAACTATTTTTCATACTCAATTTTATAAAACAAAATGGGAAAGATGTCTTCAAATTTAGATGATTTTTTCGAAGAAACAGATAAAGACAAAAAGTCTCGTCTTAACCACGAATCTGCAGTTAACAGTAAGTCAATATTAGCAGAAAAAAAGAAAACAGTATTAAAAAAACCAAAGAAAAAAGAAAAGAAGCAATTACTACAGGGCCAAAAATTATATGAAAAACATAATGATGATAAAACATTAACTTTAGACGTGTTATTAGAAGAAAATCCTGTTTCACCAGAAGGGTCAAAAAATTCGATTAAGTATGAAAAAATTACTTCCTTAAATTCAAATCATTTTTCAAATAATCGAACTATAGACAAAGATCTTGATACTAATATTATTATTAAAAAGCATAATATAACAGACGAAAAAAACAAAAACTCTCCCGCAATTATTAATAAAAACATAATTTCATTACAAATCATAAGCCGACCTAAACAAAGATTTAAGCTTTCACCTCTTAATTTCATTAATTTGATTGAAACTATTAGAGTTACTCCGGGTTATAAAAATCGTCTAAATTATACGCTTAAAAGAATCTTGCCTAAGAATAAAGAAATAACTGCTCAAGAATTAGCTTCTTTACTATCTATAACTGTTGGTGAGGCCGCATTAATACTACATGATGCTAAAAAAAAGTAGGATAATATATAGCACAAAATTAATAACTTTAGTCGACTTTTTTAAAAAATAGCAATTAAAATGCAATTAGTGATGTTTTTCAATACCAATCGTTCGAAAAAACAATATACTAAATCACGTTCTATATTATGAGGGCACAATTATGTTGTTTTGGGATCTTAAGTACAAGCTTCCTAAATATCTAGGAGATGAAAAAGAGTACGATGAAATTATTAAGGCCTTAATGGATCTCACAAATTATTTTTTGGAAAGAGGTAGAGAAGGCGATATCGAAAAAAAAGTGCTCTCTTACTTTACACAAGGCTTAACATATCTTGTAAACGCTGAAAAAGCATTTTTCTCTAAGGATTATTCTGGGGCGCTTCAGATGTATGAAGATGCTAAAAGACGACTTGTTCTTTTCCGTGATTCGTGGGGGAGCAGAGAAGATTTTTGGGATAATCTATCTCGTACATATTTATTCCGAACTGAAGGAATGATATCTGCCTCCAAAGCTATGACAACTAATGACCGGCTAGAACAAATGAAACAATTTAGTGAAGCTTTAAAGTCTTTTAACGAAGAAGTAAAATTATTTACAAGCATGGGTGATACTTATCCTGCATATGTGGCATTTTCTCGAGCAACATTTTCAGAGGGAATGTATTGGTATAAAAGAGGGGTGACTGAAAAATTAAAGTCAACGGCAAGGGCAAAAAAATCATTAATGAATGCTCGTGGATCAATGCGTAAATCTGTATTTTTTGAACGGAGATTTATTTCATTTTTTGAGGAGATTGTAGATCAATTAGATACACTAACTCAAGAAAGAGTGATTACTAAAGCCGATGAATTATGGACTAAATCACTAATTTCTGTAGACGAAGGCAAGTATCAGAATGCTTTAAAATACAGTAAATTAGCTAAATTGTTATATAAACGCGCTGCGGATTTGAGCTCGGATGTAAGTAAAAAGCGGATACTTTTAGCTACAGCTACTATTCTTGATGCATCTTATCTTGAGGCAAAAGGAAATCTTGCATTAAGAGAACTTAACAAATTGGATGACGCAATAGAATATTTTAGAAAAGCAGAAATTACGGCAGATAAAGCGTTAGCAATGATCGGTTCTTTTGGTTCCGATCAGCTGAGGGCTGGTTTTGAAGCTGAAAAAGAATATTATAAGGGCATGACCCGTCTTATTAAAGGCATAAAATTATTTGATGAACAAAAATATGAAGAAGCAAAAAAATACTTCAAAGAAGCATTAGATATATTTAGCACTGCTGAAAAGTTAGCAAAACTTGCAGAAAACGAATTAATTCTACAATTTTGTCATATCGGAAAAAATGATGCCCGTGGTTATATTGAGCTGTGTAATGTTTTACTTTTATAAATTACTTACATAATCATCCATTATCCTACGCTTAAATATTATTCTTTGTTATCTTATTATATATTATAGAGAACATGTTAACTGAATTAGCTGGAATTCAATTCATAAAAAAAAGTAGGTAATGAAAACAAGACGACAGTCTCATATAGTTGTATTGTAAATGGGCTTTGATTATAGGACAAATGCTCTTGATGAAGCAGAAAGCTATTTGCTTTCGCTAGGGATAGTTCACTAACAAAAGATTTCAAAACCCTTCAATAGATATGATTGATTAGAGAAAATTTTTGAAAGAGAGGATTGACAAAATGACTCAGGATCCAAATGTTATTATTTCCTCAAAAACATTAGTAGATGTTTCTCAGTTACCAGCTGAAATAGTTGAAAGAAAAGGTCTTGGACATCCAGATACTATTACAGATATGCTGGGTGCACTTATTTCTTCTAATTATAGTAAGTACACTCTTCAAAATTTCAACCAAATTTTTCATCATAATATTGATAAGATCTCATTAACTGGTGGAAGAGCCAGAGTTGATTTTGGAAAAGGCGAAATAATTGAACCCATCCATATAGATTTTATTGGTCGTGCTGTTAGAGACTACTGGAATGGGAAAAAATTATTTGGAGTTCCTATTTATAATTTAGGTGCTGAAGCTTGTAAAGCAGTATTCGGTTCTTTGTCTCCAGATATTGTATATAAACTGGATACTTCAAAAATTAAAAGAGGAAGTGATGATCTTGTTGGGACTTTTGAATTAGGGAGGGAAAAACAAGTTCCTAATGCAAATGACACTAGTTTCGCCACCGCTTGGGCTCCTCTTTCTCCTCTTGAACAGATGGTATTAGATGTTGAAAATTTCTTAAATTCTGATTACCGTATACGTCATCCATATATTGGAACAGATATAAAAGTAATGGGTAGGAGAATGGGCGAAAAAATTTGGTTAACAATTGCTGTTGCGTTTATTGGACCAAAGCTTTCAGGAATTGAAGATTATAAAGAAGGAAAAGAAAAGTTAAGAGAAGCTGTTGCAAACAGGACGGGACTACCTATTGAAGATATTTGGATTAATATGGCCGATGATTATGAGAAAAACATTGAATATATAACAGTTACAGGAACTTCTGCAGAGCAAGGAGATGATGGTCAGATTGGAAGAGGTAACCGTGTACTAGGAATCATTAGTCCTTTCCGCCCGCAAACTTTAGAAGCAGTCGCTGGGAAAAATCCTAATAGTCATGTAGGTAATTTTTATAATGTTTGGGCAGCAATAATTTCTAAACGTGTTCATGAAGAATTAGGCCTACATAATAATGTAGTACTAGTTTCTACTATTGGAAAACCAATAACAACTTTAGATTCTATAATTACTTTTGATAAATCTGTTGATAAATCTGATAATCGAAAAGTTAATGATATCGTAAAAGAAGTCGTAAATTCCTACGCGGACATCACTAATCGGATTATTGAATTTGATTTTGATGACTTGTATCCTTTCAATTTAATTAAAAAATATGTACTGAAAAAATAGATGTTTGTTTCTATTAATTATTATTTTAATCTCTCGGCGGGAAATCCCCTTCCGCAAGGGAGGGGATTAAATGAAAGCCTATACACGCTTTTACTCCTTCATACCAGCAAGAAGTGTGCCGTAGCGGAAAAACCACTACCGAGCTAAAACTGAGCGACAGTGTGTTTGTTTGTGTTTTTTGCGGGTGGGAAGCAGACAGAGACTACAACGCTCCCCTAAACATCCTCAAAATCAAGACAGGGACGGGATGCCCCGTAGGGTCTATGGAGAGAATCCTAAAAAAATTCTCCGAAACATTTCTTACAGAGAAGTGGTTTTGGGGCAAGTCTTCTTGATGAAGCAGGAAGCCCCCTGCCAAAGCAAGAGGTAGTTCACTTTTAGTTATATCCCGTATGCATTGTTTTCCTTTTTATTAACCAAAACTTTCTTCTCTAAAACAAAATATAAAAATAAATATTTAAAGGTAAGACTACTATGATTTTATTACCCAAAAATTGGCCTGCGTGGGTTAATACACTGTCAAATGAACAAGTACAACCCGCCGGTGTTGATTTGACAGTTAAAAAGATCTCAAGATTCAAAACGGAAGGCATATTGTCGGTCGATAATAATGACAGAGTAATTTCTGAAGTAGACGACCTTAAAATAATAAATAGTTTCTTTTCATTAACCCCTGGTGCTTATATGGTTAGATATAATGAAGAGATTCAGATACCAGAAAATACTATCGGTTTGGTATTTCCTAGGTCATCTCTAATGAGGATGGGTGCAACAATTCATACTGCAGTGTGGGATCCGGGATATAAAGGAAAAGGAATCTCTTTACTAACTGTATATAATAATCTCAAAATACAAGTCAATTCACGTATTTCTCAATTAATTCTAATTAAAACAGAAGATACTCCTAATACTCTTTATAATGGAATATATCAGAATGAAAAATAAATGATTACCTTAAAAAAATAAAAAATAAGTCGTAACAAATATTATAAATTGGAAGCCTATCATTAAAAGAAAAATGTTAATGGTGTTGTCAAAATCTTTGCTTTTTCTAAATAATTCCTTAGTTGCGGATCTTTTTCATGTTTTTCTAAAGCATCTATTATTGCTTTCCTTCCTTTCCTGTAAGGGCCGCTTTGTGGGTCTAAGTTCTTAATCAAGTGAACTATCGCTTCATATGCACTTCTTCTCATACTAGGATCAGAGCTATTTGCCACGAATAACGCAGTATCCAAAGCTTCATTTACTGCAATTAAGAGTTTTGGATTAATACTACCTTTTTTCTCAAATCTGGCCATCAATTTTTCATAGGACTGCACAACTGCTGTTCTTAAACGGGTATTTTCACTAGACAAGAACCTAGAAATTAGCAGAATTGTTTCTGAAAATTGTAATGGCATCCTCCGTGTTAATTCTGAAAATAAAAACACTAATGATGCTTTTATCTCCATATTTTTCGTTCCTAAAATAGCTTGATATAGCCAGTCATAAAATTTCTTTAAGAATCTAGCATCAGCATCTACTAAGTACATTATGGTATCAGAGGCTTCATATCGAACTGCTTCTTCGGTATCTTGAACTAGATCAATAAGCAATGGTATTAATTCTTCATTTTTTACTGTTGTCTCGTCAATAACTGCTTTAACAGTGGAAGCAACACTTATGCGGACTCTCCAGTCTTGATCTAATGATTTTTCTTTTAATGTCTCAAGAATCTTGCTTACCATGTTTGGGGAGCTTTTAACTATCTCTCCTAAAGAACTGGTTGCCACTATACGAACATCAACTTCAGGATCATTTGTTTTTTCAATAATCATTGGTGCTATTAAGCTATTTGATGCAGGATCTTTTTCTAACACTTTTTCTAATAATAATACCACTGCTTCTCTTACATCACTATTCTTACTATTTCTCTTGTTTTTACCTATGCTATAAGCGTGTTCTAATATGGAAATATCTTTTTCTAGAATATAATATAATGTTAATATTGACTCTTTAGAAATTTCAGGATCTTCTTCGTAAGCTAATTGTAAAATAATTTTCACTAAGCTATTGTTAATTTTTTGTCCTCTTTTAGTTGCCTCTTTTATCCCCATAATTATCTTACTTCTTAGGTTCCCTAGATTTTCATCTACAATCGCATTTCTAATGATCTCTTGTATCTTCTCATGTTCATAATAATGTGTCTTTAAAACCAATGGAAATAATTCTGCTGCTACTTTGGCAATCTCATCATGTTCACTATAAATTAAATTAATTGTTTCTAGAATTAAATTAATTCCAGGGTCATATTGGCTTTTTAATAAACTAATTATTATTCCTAATGCTACTAGTTGCTCGTCTTTGATTTCTGAATAAATTAATGATTTCAGTTCT
Source organism: Candidatus Heimdallarchaeota archaeon (assembly GCA_027061945.1). Lineage (GTDB taxonomy): Archaea > Asgardarchaeota > Heimdallarchaeia > Heimdallarchaeales > JAJRWK01 > JAJRWK01. The sequence continues at coordinate 10,614 of JAMOVR010000236.1, read as the reverse complement.
AAGTTCAGGTCAGCAGTAACTTCGGGTCTAATTTTTAAAATTGATGTAAACATATTCGCAACAGCTTCTCCAGACAATTCTTTTACTCTTTTTTCTCTCAGATAGCTAAGAAATACACTAACAGCCATTTGGCCATATTTTATTCTTAACTCACAAATTTTAGACAATGCTCTAAGTCCTGAATCTCTTATCTCCTTATCTCCTTCAATAACTGTTTTTATTACTAATCCCATCGCGTATATCGCATATTTTTCGTGAGTTTTTGTTATTCTTGTTATACTATTTATTGCCTCCCATCTAACTGATATTTCGTTATCATTTAACAATAGATACAAAAGATCTATCACGTCAGCAGTAGTATCTTCAAATTTTACTCCGATATTCCCTAATAACCGTGTAATAATTATTCTTGCACCAGTATCTTTGGGTATATCTCCCTTATATACATCAATTATTCTATTCGCAATCATCGATTCTTCTGTAGCATAATACACATTTTCAATGGCTTGGGAAATGGCTAATATTAATCTTCCATCATCTAATTTAATCTCTTTTGAAATTTTTATTAAGACATCAAGAATTTTATCTGCTTCTCCAGGAAACTCTTTTATCCATTCTCCTATCACAAGAATTAGCGCGACCTTGCCTTCATCGGTATGTATTCTCCTCCATAATAGATTAAATTCCTCTGCAGAAGTATAGATCTCTTTAGCATCCCATGCAAGCCTTTTCTCTGATATTGCAGAAGTATGAGCTAAATTCCACCCAATAACCATTAAAAAAGCAATGTTTTGAAGTAAAAGGACTGTTTGTAATACAAATATCTGTTCATTAATATTTAAAAAAGAAGCTAATTTGAACATTGCTTGATTGGAGGTAATTAGTTCAAATACATAGGAAAGAATTACTCCTGAAGTTAAAAATACTGGAAAAATTATTGTGTAAATGGCTACTTTAAATCCTGTTTCTTTCCATAGACCACTAAATTGTCTAATCGCACCTCGCCCTTTATTTAATAGGGTAAATAACGCATAATATATTCCAATTGTAGCAGTTAAGCCAAGAAGGCCAGTAATTCGAGAAACTCTAATACCTATAGATATAAGAGTACCAATTATCGTGAGAATCGCGAATAATATTAGAACATTTTTTCCTAATGATATTCTTGGTATAATATAATGTCCACCTTCTTTTTTACGAAATTTTATAGACATAAATCCAAGTTTTTTCCATGAACTCAAACTGTCTACTTTTACTAATTTTAGACTTAACATATCTTCTGCAATACCTGCCCCAGTAATAACAGCAATACTCAGAAGTGGGAATACAACAACCCATACTGTTATTGCCCTTAGTAAGTTTTCTCCTAAAGCTACAAATAGTACAGTAATTGGGAAAATGTAAACAAGTAAATAAAGTAATAAACTAGCAATTAATGGCGAATAAAATATTTTTCTAATTTTTTCTGCACTCTTTTCTAAGGCTTTTTGTATCCATCCAACCCCACTTTCTCCAGGCATACTTAGTACAAAAAAATCAAATAATGGATATATTATTAATAATAAAATTAAACCCAAAACCAATAATCTGCTTAATAAAAAATCATTTTGAATAAAGGCTTCTATTGTTGTAGTTATTAATGCTGTAAATGACCATGCTAAACTAATGGCTAATAAGTAAATACCTAAAATATGTTTCATGCTTAGGCTAATAAGAGACGTTACCCCAAAAGTTGCTTTTACTTCAGAAGAAGCAAATCTAAAAGCAATATACCCCACTAAATACCCAAAACTAACGATAAATACGCTTAACACATATGGGTTTCCAATATATTTACCAAAAGGTGAAGAAAGTAATCCTAAATATGAAAATAAAATGAAAGACCCTAATAATACATAGCCACCAACATTTGGGCTTTCTCTTTGTTCTACTAGTTTTTCCATAATTAAACATGGCGACTTTAACGTAATTAAATCTATTTTTGGCTATTATTTATAAACCAAGTAACCAGATATATTATTTATAAATAGCTTCTAAAAAATGAAGTAAAAAAAAAGAATTATTACTTAAAGGGATTTGATTTTTTGTTTTATTGAATGAATTTTACCTTTGGATTCATGTCATCAGGACCTTCGCCTTGAATCCTTACTAATCCATGTTTCTCAAGCTCTTGTAGCATCTCCATAAGTTTTCCTTGTGAAACACCTGCTGACATTGCTAGTTGTCTTATACTCATAGTTTCTCTTTCTTGAAGAATGCCAACCCATCCCCACGCAGGATCTATCTTACCCAATACCTTATAGATCTTTAACGCTCTTTCCATTCCCTCATATTCTTCTTTCATTTTCCCTATTTGTTTAATCTCATCCTCTAAAGAAGCAACTTTTTCTTCTAATTCAGATTTTTCTTTCTTCAAATTCTCTAACTCTGTTTTTGCAGAATTTAATTCATTCCTTAATTGATTGATTTCTTGTTGTAATTCATTTATCATTTCTCGACTTCTTTTTATTTCTTCTTCTTTAGCTTCAACTTCACTTTGTAATGCTTCTTTTTCTTTTGTAATCTCTCCAATTTTTGCTTCTAATTCCGAGACTTTGCTCTGTAACGTATTTTTCTCTGTCTCTAATTGTTTTAATTTATTTTCTAACTCATTTTTCTCTGCCTCAAGCTGTTGTACTTTAGATTCTTCAGAACTTTTTGCATTCTCAAGCTCAGATATTTTTGCTTCCAATTCTGCTAACTTATTGGCTTTTTCTTCTAATTCAGATACCTTAGCCTTTAGTGTTTCGTTTTCACTGCTTAAAGTAGCTTTTTCATTTTCTAATTGACTTATTTGTTGTTTTAGGGAGTTAATTTCCTCTTCACAATTATTATTAGGGACTGGAACCTCTTCACTCATTGCTATCACCAAGTATTGTCCTATTAATGTATAATGGAGATCCTATTTGAATTTATTCGGTGTAAGTTCCTCCTTTTTTAGAGATAATAGAAAATAAAAACAGACAATAGCACATTATAAAAATATTTTAATTTAACAAATCATATGAGTAAATATTCATTCTAATAATAAATCTTCAATTGATAATTTAGTTCTACAAACGGGGCATTCGCCTTTTATTTTTAACCATTCCTTCAAGTGTACCTCATGTGCAAAGTGCCCACAAGATGGACATTTTGCAATGTTGTCTCCTGGTGCGATAGGGCCTCTGCATACGCTACAAGTAACTGGTGGTGCACCACAGTTTGGACAAGGCTGGCGAGGATCTTCTAATCTTGCGCCGCACTTTAAACAAGTAGGAATAACTGGCGCCTTTTTTAAGGTTTTAATTGATATTACACTTCTTCCTAATTCTGCTTTTAAAAAGCCTTCTGAGGATAGTTCAAATAAAAGTCTAAGTGTTTCTTGTGTAGAAAAGCCTACTTTTCGAGCAATATCTTGAATAGTATTTACTGGAGGGGCTTTTTTTAGACTTTCAAATAGCATAACTGCTTTTTCTCCTAATTCCTCAATTTGACGCTCAGGAGTAGGATTAATGATCCATTTAATCTCAATTCTCTTGCCTGTGTCTTTAATATCAAGAAGACCATATCCAGATAATTCGTATACTACTTTTCTTGCTGCAGCACGCCCAATTTTCCAAAATTGCTCAATAAACTTCCACTCTGGCTTTTCAGCTATTAATAAATAACCTAAGACTTCCTTTTCTGTTGTTTCTAGTTCTGGCGGTGTGATTGTTTGTGGAATATGGATCTCGGATATTGCAACTAGTGTTTTTTCATTCTTTACTATTGCAGGAACTAGTCCCGTTGCCACAATAATGTACGCTTTTTCAAGTGCAACCCTTTTAGTTACATTCAATAATGATGCGATTTCTGAGATCTCTATTTCGCCTTTTGATTTTAATGCTCCGATAATTACTGCCTCCCATTTTTTAATAACATGTTCACCAGCTCCCCTAAATGAACGAAACTCCAATAATTTAATATTATAATTTCCATCCATTGTACAAACAACATATCCTTCTAAAACTAAATTCACCAATGCCCTCAAAACTTCAAAAGCCGGTTCTTTCAGTCTCTTAGCAAGGTCTTTAAGATTAATCTCCTTATATGTAACTAAAAGCCCAATAAGCACGTTATAATTAAATAATGAAAGTCTTTGTAGTTGTTCTAAAGGTCGATATGGTTGAAAATCTATTGGTTGAGTAAAGAATAAGTTTTCTTTTTCATCTAAACCAATTGGAACAATATGAATCGCAGTTAGTTTAGCTGCAATCTTTAGAACTTTTTCTTCCTCAATTTCAATAGTTGATGCAATTTTTTTCACGGAGACTTTTGTCATCATTAATATAAGTCCAACAACGAGTTTTTCATCTTCTTCTAAAATACTAACTGATCTTCTTGGAAACCTAATTGTGAAACCTGAAAGTTCTATAATGAATATTTTTCCTCTAAGTCTCTTTGTTCTTATATCATATTTTACGTTAATCGCATTATGGTATGTTAGGTAAAATAGCCTTTTCATAATTGATGAAACAGAAATTCTAGTAAGTTCGCTTACTCTTTCTGGAGTGGTTTCTACAAGCATTTGACAGATCCCAACAATTTGGAGGTCATGGCCTGTTATTTGTTCGTGGCTAAGCTCTTTTCCATAAGCTTTTAATTTTACTTTAATTTCTCCCAACACTCTTTTTGTATCTAACAATCCACTTACAATATAGGAATAAAATCGATATTCTGCTTCTTTCTGGGTTATATTAAATACCCAAGAAAACTCTTTTGGCTTAAAAATTTCTCTTCCAGCCAAATAACCCAAAAATTCTTTGTCTTTTTTACTTAGTCTTTTTATTTTTTCCTTGTCAGTTTGAAAATATATTTCTCCTAATAACACAAATTTATCTCCCCTAAACCTAGCTGGGAAAGATGCGATTTGTAAAAATTTACCTAAGAATATTTCTGTTTCTTCTTTTGTTCTTTTTGTGAATTTTGAGACTGTATTTATTCCTACTTCTTTTTCAACGGCAAGCTTTCCAAGTACCCATGTAATATCTTTTTCTGAATACTTTGAAGCATATTTTTTGATTTCTTTGACCAACTGTTTTCCTAATACCTCCATTAATAATCCGCACCATTTTTACTGTGGTATAACTCCTTAAGAAAACTTCCGAAATATTTGTTAAGTATTTTTAGAAGCTCCTATAATTGCTATTTCTTCACTTTATTTTTTTTCATTTTTCCGTTACCTCCACTGGAAACATTGGAAACATATTAAGAAAGTAGTATTCGAGTAATATCGTTTTCTTTAAACCCTTTAATGAGTAAATAATTGTGAGGTAGAAAAGTATGAGGTTGGTAACAGTACACTTACCAGGAGAATATTTACACGACCTGGATGAATTGGTTCAAATGCAAAAATATCCTAACCGCTCTGAAGCGATTAGAGTCGCAATCAGGGACTTGTTAAAAGAAGAACTTTGGCATCAACGAAATCAGTTAAGATTAGAAAAAGAAAAGAGTTAAACCTCTTTCTTTTTCTTATTTCTTTAATTTAAAATTCGGAATTGTAAATCAGAAAATCCTTAAAGAATAAAAGATAACTTTTTTTTGAGACCAAATTGCAAGGCGGAAATTACTTTCTAAAAATAGTCCTTATGGGCGAAGGTGCTGTAGGAAAGACGTCCCTTCGTAATCGTTACATGGGCAAAGGCTTCAAAAGTCAGCACTTGATGACAATTGGGGCAGATTTCGCTACGCATCGTCAAGTAATCGACGGTAACGCGGTTACGTGGCAAATCTGGGACTTGGCGGGACAACAAACATTTCAAAGTGTTAGGCAGAGGTTTTTCAAGGGTGCAATGGGTGGATTATTAGTTTTTGATGTAACTCGCCCAGAAACTTTTATGGCTTTGCCTCAATGGATAGATGAATTATGGAGAAACAGCGGAAGGGGTGTTGTTCCAATGGTATTACTTGGTAATAAGGCAGACTTGAAAAGAGCTGTTTCTAAAAAACAAGCAATGGAATATGCTAAGCTGTTAACTCAGACAGTTAAACAATATGGGTTTACTGTGGAGTATATGGACACTTCAGCAAAAACAGGCCTAAATGTTCAACTTGCTTTTGAAACATTAGGTCGCCAAATTATTGATGCAATTAAAAAAGGAAAGCTTTCCTTAGCATAATAAGCATAATAATCACAAAATAACTAAACGTTTTTGAGTTGCTCGGAAATCTTAGGTGTCTTTTAATAAAAGTAATGGACGATTAGATCTTATAATCACTACCTTCTTTTTCTCAACTTTTAGGATAGTTTTTGCCTGTTTTGCAACATTTTTATCATGAGTAATCATTAATAAGGTCTGTTTTTCCTCTTTGTTAATCTTTTTGAGCAAAGACAAAATGCTTGTTGCAGAATCTTCATCAAGATTTGCAGTTGGTTCATCAGCCAGTAATAATTCTGGATTGTTTGCTAATGCCCTAGCAATTGCTACTCTTTGTTGTTCTCCACTACTCATTTCTGATGGTAAATGATTAATTCGATTTGACAAACCAACCATTGATAGCAATTCCTTAGCTTTTTCTTCCCTCTGTCTTTTTGGAAGTCCTACTAATAACATTGGGAGTTCCACATTTTTTAATGCTGTTAAAACAGGAATTAAGTTATTATCTTGGAAAACAAAACCAATTTTGTTTCTTCTTACTTCTAATAATTCATTACCCTTAAGTTTTGTTAACTCCATGTCTCCTAAATAAACAGAGCCACTATCCGGTTTTTCAAGTGTTCCTATTATTCTTAACAAAGTCGTTTTTCCCGCACCTGATTTACCAATAATACTCACGAATTCTCCTTTTTCAACATCAAATGACACATTATCAAGTACCATTAGGGTTCCACTTTCTGCTCTTTGGCTCAAATAAGTTTTTGATACTCCCCTCACAGATAGTAATGGTTTATTGGTATCATTTTTTTTCGGATGCAATTTTATCCTCCGTCCAACTTTTTTTCAAAAAACAACATGAAATAGTTTATGGTTAGATAACTTTTACATAACTTGAAAAAAAAAGAAGATTGTTTTTTCGGTTCAATATTTTTATTAATATGCAGTTTCTGGTGCGACAATATTTGCTACTACTAACCCTACTCCAAAATAGGCAGTGAGCCCACTAGCTATTGATAACCAAACAATTATCGAAGAACTTGGTGCATCTGGTTTTCTAACAGCATCTACATTTCCTAATAGTCCTAATAGAAAAGCAATACCCATTAAAATAATTGCTCCTAAAAAGATCGATGCATATGCTAAATATTCTTGTTTATAGGTATTTCTAGTTCTTGCTTTGCGACTATTAAGATTTCCCAAGGCCAAGCCACCTAATAACCCAAAAAGCCAGAAGCTGACAAGCCAAAAATAACCATTAGTCCATGAAAGTGTAACCACGATAGTCAAAAAAATACTAGTGATCGTGAGTAATCCACCTATAGCAGTACCTACGCCACTCATAATATCATCCTCTAAAAAATAGAGGACACAATCTTTTAAGAAGATGTCGAAATAATGAGATCCCCTTATAACACCTGTTTAAAGTGTTTTAACTTTATTTGTGAGAACTTCTCTTCCAAGAGATTGATATAAAACCTAAGGAACATATAACCATGCGCGGAAATAATTCTGAGCATGTCTTCTTGATAAAACAAGAAGCATTGCGAAAAAGAAGAGGTAAGTTCCCAAAGGGATTAATACAATAATTTATGCGACAAAGACAAATACGATATACAAGTAAATTGTTTGGTGAGAAGATAAATGATGCCTACTGTGATCCCTAAAGGACACACGTTCTTAGAAATGGATAAATTATTTACACTCAAAACTGGAATTTTAACACTGATAGGAGTTATTTTAGTAATGATTAGCGGATTATTGCCGGTATTATCTCTTCCCTTCGATGGTTCACTTGGGATCGAGATAATACCATATCGGCCGACATTAGTATTAATGTTTGTTCTGTTATTTTCAGCGGCAACTGGTAATCTAGCTTCAGCACTGATTATTGGTCTATTCGGTGGAATATCGATAGTTAGCCCGGAGGGGCCAAATGTAGCGGTACATTTCCCTCAAGGATACTTCCTATTAATGATTTTTTCTGCACTCATTGCAGCATATCTTGGAAATGCGGCGTTTACTGGTAAAACTATTAATCTAATTATATCAATCTTCTTTTTGGTCGACTTAGTTGTGGTAATTTTGTTGAGTTTAGGATTTAATAACCATATCGGGAGATATACAAGCAATGGAATACCAGTAGGTCATGGTGGATCACTTTTTGGAACGACTTTTCCAGTAATTGAGATTATTACTGTACTACTTGGATTAATTTTTAGTGGAGTTGTGATTTACTTCTTTGGAGTTAGGAAAGGGACATTAACCAAAAGCGATGCTGAGAAAATGAATATTGTAGGATTAGTTCTCATCGCGCTGGGAGGCATATTTGGTATAATTAGCAGTATAATATTTGTAACTTCTTTTGATCAAGCAATAATGAACAGTATATCACCAGAAAAAAATAATTTAGTCATAAGAGATCATTATTTCCACGTTATAAACAAATATGGTGTAACTGTTGCACCATGGAATGAATTTGTTGCGTTAATCGTTGTTTTTGGATTAATCATGCTCGGAGCAATATTTAGGATAATCTCTTTAGGGAGAGGAAATATTCGGAAAGTTAAAATTGGAACTATCGCGTCTTATGTTACGATTCCAGTGGCGTTTATAGTATACACATTAATGTACCTCCCAGAGATAGCCACCCTATTTGGATATGCAAATAGCTTTAATATTAATTACAGTTTATCAGCAGTTTATGTCTCAGCATGGATAGGCTTTTCAGGCGTAACTAGTATTTTTATGTTGATTTTTGAAGCATTAATTGCATGGATCTTAAAAACAATTGAAAAATAATTTGTTTTTCCATCCCAAATACAATTATTTTTTATTTTTTTACATTAGTTAATCTTAATTTAATAGACAGAAAATACTTTCCGCAATATGGTTTTTGGATTAAAGTCGAGACTCTTATATGCCCATCTGACATACATTTTTTTGTTGGTTATGCCTCTGGCAGAGATTTTTGTGAAAGGGTTCCGTGCTGGAGTCCCCCAACACCGTGAAAGATGGCATGGCCGGAGAAACTCCACGCGAAAGCAAGGGTCATTCACATGAATAATAAAGAAATAAAATATACTTCATTTATATTAACCATCAATATTTTATTCATAACAATAATGAGTTATCCTATAATTTTAGGCATAATTATTCACAAACAATTCTTTAGCTTTGATTTTTATATTAAGGGTCTATTAATAATGATTTTATCAATTATTTTTAGTTCTTTATTTTATTATGTTTGCTGGAAAAAAACTTTGGATCATCACAAAATTGTTTTTTGGACTCTAGTTTTTCTCGTGATTTTTTATTTTATAGTTATCTTATTCAAAATATTTCTAAGGAGCGATATGTTTATTTTTAATTTTATAATTGAAGGCATATTAATTGGTCTACTCGTCTATGTTGCCGAAATTGAGCTTGTTGAAAAAGAACATTAATTTTTAGGGGTTAGAACCTGAATTATTTATTCCTAAAGCCTCTCTCCATTTATCCTCGGGAAAACGCTTCTTCATAATCTCAAATTCTTTTTTCCATGCATTTTCTAGATCAATATTTTCCATAATTGCCAACTGCATGAGTAAATTAAATACTTGCGCAAATTCTCGTTCTAATGATGAATCTGTCCCTTCGTGACCAATCCCTTTTATTTTGTATTTTTCTTGGTATAAAAGATGAGAACCAATCTCTCCGAGTTCTTCTATGAGATGTGTGAACACTTGTGTTTTATTAAATGTTAACCATCCTCTTTTTTCAATAAATTCCTTGAATTGCTGCTGTATTTCTGATAGATACATAGAATCTCCTCTTTTCAAACAATAATCACGAATGTGTTTTCTTGTATTTTAACAGATAATTAATCTGCTCAAAAGATTCTACGGATCCAGGACGTAATTCACGAATCTTTCTTAATGCTTGTTCTGGCGACATATTTTTGAATTCTATGAGATAAATTGCCAACATAAGTCCTGTTCGTCCTATTCCGTATTTGCAATGAACGCCTATTTTTTTATCTTGTTTAATAGAATCATCAACTATTTCAATAAAACGTTTTAGAATACTATCATTAGGAATGCTAAAATCAATTATGGGAAGATGTACTACTTCTAAACCATATTTTTTTGCAATCTTTTTATTTAAGGGTTCTCTACTTAAACTAATTATGATGTTTATACCTTGTTTTGATAAAAACTTAATTTGCTCTTCAGAATGTGGAAATGCGAAACCTGCGATATTTTCATCAATCCATGAAAAACGGAATTGATTTGCTATTTTTGACATTATTATCAATAATCAGCTCTTATCTTTATTTTGAAAAGGATTCTTTATCTGGATAATTAATTGTGCATTAACTATCCCTTGCTTTCGCAATGCTTCTTGTTTTATCAAGAAGACATGCTCAGAATTATTTCCGCGCATGGTTATATGTTCCTTAGGTTTTATATCAATC
>JAMOVR010000235.1 GCA_027061945.1 Candidatus Heimdallarchaeota archaeon | reverse complement strand
CTAAATATTTTACTGCTTCTTTAAACTCACTTAGCTCAAGCAAAGCAACTCCAAGATTACCAAATACTTCAGGAAAATTAGCACCTAATTCAATTGCTTTTTTATATTCCTTAACTGCATGAACAAAATCACCCATCTCAAAGAAATTATTTGCTTTTTTAAACGATTCATTAATTTCTTTTGAAGATTTTCCAAGATTAATGTTCTTTTTTGTTGATGTATATTGAGAACTCGTATTTTTTATTTCTTTAGGCATCTTTTCGTAATGAAATTCTCTAGATCATTATGATAATCTTTGGTTTGTATTAATTTTTCTTACTCACCCCATCATTTTCAGTAGAACATAATAGAAGATTATAACTGAAGTACAAATAGAAAAATTCTTGAAACTATTAGAACGCTTGAATTATATTAGGTATGATAAATTACGTGCTATCTTTATCATGCTCACATAAAAGTGATAATTGACTTTTTTTTCACTAATAAAAACCATTCTCTTACTAAATACACATAAATAAATGACCAATTATTGCATTACCGTGAAATTCCATTTCGACCTACTTGCACCTATTTATGAAATACTAATTCCTCCTGTTTTTCCCCAAGAGATGCTTACATTACTAGGGGATCTTAAAGGAAAAAAAATACTAGAAGTAGGTGGTGGCACTGGGAGATTAGCTCAGTATTTATTAAAATATTCTGATGAAGTATGGATAATGGATCCGTCTTTACCAATGCTTTACAAAGCAAAAAAAGCAAACAGAGAACTGAAATTAATTCATGGTTATGCTGAAAAGCAACCTTTTCCAGATGAGTTTTTTGACTTAATAATTGCAGTAGATTCTTTACATCACTGGGACCATCATGAGAAGGGAATTCAAGAAGTTTACAGAGTTTTAAAAAGCAGAGGAATCTTTTTTATTGGTGAGATCCATCCAAAAGATAAGGCGGGTCATTTTATAGTTCAGATGGAGAAAACACTATTAATGCGTTCAAGATTTTTTATGCCTAGTGAGCTATTAAAAATATTAAAAGAAAATAATTTCTCAATAGTAGACATTGGTTGGCTTAAAAAACCCACGTATTTTGTAAAGGCCGTAAAATAGGGAGCAATAGCGAGTAAATATATATTTACATAAATTTTATGGGTTGAGTTAATTTACTACGAGATTTATAAAACTAAGAAAAAATGCTTTAAATGAGTGTTCCAAAATTGTACTTAAGGTATAATTGATAAAATAATCCCTACTTGATTTTAGAGTCGGTGAAAAAACCAGATGAGTAATGCAAAAGAGAAAATTCTTGTTCAAAGGATGGGACTGGTTTCTTTAATGTGTTGTATAAAGAGTGAGGAATTATGAGTGATAGACCAGGAGTAACAGTTCCAATCAGATTGAAACTATTTACTAGCGAGCATTGTTTTGCATGTCCTGAAGTTGAAACAATAGTTTATCAAGTGGTTGGTTCTTCGATGGGGGACTTAGTTCATATAAGCACTATAGATGTTGATCAAGAACAAGATGCAACCGCTAAGTATGGAATTTATGAAGTGCCCACCCTAATGCTAAATGATGAAATTGTACTTCAAGGAAGTGTCACTGAAGATGATGTTCGAGACATATTATGGACAAGAATCATCGAAGAAATCCTAAATTCTGAAAAAATGGCAGAGTTAAGAAAACAAAACATGTTAAAAATAACTTTAAACGCGATGTACTCTGTTTCTGAAGAAACTCTTGTTCGCCCATATATTGGAGACTATGTACATATAGGAACCGTTTTAGTAACTACACTATCACTATATTCCCTTGATCCTTTAATGCCAGAATTATTTTACATTGCGGGAAAAGAAGTAGGGAAATATGGTGCAATGCAACACCATTTATCGACGATTAATCCAAGAATTGGAACATCAATTCGCCCTAAGAAAAGATTTCAAGAATATTTAAAGGCATTAGTAAGCTACTATGGAGGAGTTGAAGTCCCCTATTTACTCGCAGAAAATGCAGAGATAAAAGATTTTTCTGAAGACCATGCAATAATTGAAATTAAAAATCTCGTAACTGCTGCGGTTAAGTCAGAATTTACAGAACCAACATGTAGTTTTACTGCAGGAGAAATCGCCGGTTCTGCGGAAGCAATAATGGGTAAACCAACAATATGTACCGAAATTGCTTGTCAGTCTAAGGGAGATCCCGCATGCGTTTTTAAGTTAGAATTAGTTGAAAATGAAGATCAAGCAAAAAGGACGTTACCGCCATCAGAAACAAAACACGACCGAGCGGAAAGAAGAGAAAGATTCTTTGAGTTAATTCATGAAGTAGCATTAGAACTACAAAGTTCATTATTGATGAAAAAAAGATTAAGACCTAAAATAGGTGATTTCGTTCATATTAGTGCGTTACAAACAAGGATAATGGGATTAAAACTAATGGACGAATTTTCTTCTACTTTACTTTACTCAGCTGGTAGGGAATTAGGTGTAATTGGACCTAATAAAGGAATACTAGCAGAAATTGCAAAAGAATTAAACATTAGTTTGCCTGCAGGATTAAAAGATGCTGTAAGAATTATGAAAAAATACTTGGTTCATCCTTCAAATTATCTGGGGAGAGAATATAGTTTTATTAAGATGAAGGTAATTGATGAAGAAAATGATGAATACGCCATACAAGTATATGATTACGCAAACTCTGCAGGAGCACCAAACCTGGGCGTAAAATTTTGTGACTTTTTTGCCGGTTATTTAGCTGGAAGAATCCATATTATCACAGATGAGCCTCCAATCGTTGAAGAAACACAATGCCGCGGTACTGGGGCAGAATATTGTGAGTTTTTAATACGCCCAATGGAATAATAGTTTTACACTACAAAAGAATATTCTTCCTTATTTATTTTTGAATGCCTCATAAGTTAAACAAAGAACTATTTTTAATTCCTAATATAGTAATCACAAACATGAAAGAAATTACCTTTGAAATCGGTGTTCTTTTCCCCTTCCCAAAAACAGAAGTCCGATTAGCTAAAAAAGAGTTAATAAGACAATTAGAGATGTTATTGGAAGAATTTGAAGTAGATATCTTTGTTGGAAAAGCTCATAGTCAAAGATGGTGGGATGTACAAATAACATGTTTAGAAAACGAGAAAAAGATCATTCTTTCAATATTACGGGCATCAGTTGGAATAAAACAAAAGATACACCGATTAGAAAAGGGAATGATTATCCTTGGAAGATTAGTAGATCCTTATAATACGGGATTTGGATGGTTTATAGATATTGGATTAGAACCAAGAAAAGATGCGTTATTACCTCTATATTCTTTAAGGGAAAGTTTATTCAATGGGGCAAAAGTACCCTTAAGAGAAATAACGGATGCGTATGGATTTTTTGATAAAGTACCAATACAGGTAGAGATTACGAAGATAACTAAAAGAAAAGGGGAATATAATATTGACGTTAAACTTTCTGAAGAATGGACAGAACAATTACTTGACTGGGCAGAAGGAGAAAATGAATGGTTAATAATTTGGGGGACATCTAGAGAAAAATTAATTCATGCATTAAAGAGCGCCGGGCATTATCAAGACATAATAGGAATTGATTCAATGGATACACTTACACACATTATTTTTCTAAAACAGAACACAAGAGGCACAGGATTAGTACCACGGTTAGGACCACATTTAAAAACCGCGATTTTTGGAGTTGGATCACCAACAAAAATTAGGGAACTTCGAAAAAATTATCAATAAAAAGGATTTTGGCTTTCTCAAATTAAAGTTAATATGCGGAAAAAATATAACTGCCTTTACATGTTTTGGCTTAGTAATTTATGGGCGACGAGAATATGAATGCAAAAAGGTTAGTCCTGGTCACGGTTGTACTTATATTAATTATTAGTCAACCGTTATTGCTGACGGTCTTGGGTAAAGAAGCTGAAAATGAAGGAAGTAAAAACTACTTGTATGATTACCCAAGGTATCAGCTCACAAATGATAATCAACCCAAATTCTTCTTAGACATGGCGGTGTATCATAACCCCATAGATGGAAAAGATTACGCCGTATTTACTTACTTAATACCTAATAATGACACTATTGTAGATCAACTGTCTAAAAAACAATACGAAGAAGATAAGAGACCTTCAAATTCAATACCAACAATCGAAAGCAGAAGCGACTTTGGAATGTTTAGTGAACTCACTTCTTTCACATTTGAAATGGTGATTGCTTCTGATCTACTCGAAGGGGGAACAGTAGATATTACTATGCAAGTTGCGTCAAATGTCCTTGGTTTCAGAAATCCGGTTATCGTCGACGATGATGGATACGTTCATCTAACTTACTTATCTCCAGTATATTACAACGCTACAAACGAAGAAAGAGCATTTAACCCTGGAAAGAAACTTAACAATCACACTATTCGAAGTGTACTAATTTATCAACGATATTCATTAGAGGAATTATTAAAAGGAAATACTACCCCAAAGAACAACATTACAATTACTACATACGAAAAAGAAAGTGTTACTAGTGATGCATTAAGTTATAATCCAAAAGGAAAGAACATTATTCTTACATGGAGCTCTTATATGCAATATACAAAGATTACACAAGCAGTAGGAGCAGATATATTTGACTTCAACTTTTTTGTTAATTCGTACATGGTGTTCAATAACTCAATTTTGGATAACTTGGCACCCAACCAATTACCTGCAGTAAGGTATCTATTTGGCCAAAATCAAACATCTGTAATTCCATATTCTTTCAATTATAGAAGTGCGTATCAAGCAATTGCATATATTGATCCGAGTAATACCACCCACTTATTGTGGAGCTGGAGATCTGTTCAGGGAGTTAGAAACAATATTTATCATATAACATTATCAAGCATCACTCCTGATCCAAAATACAATTTCACTTTAACATTAGGAGAACAATTTGAAGTCCCAGTAACGATTAACGACGCAACCGCAATTCTTAGGAGAATTAATGGTTTCCAATGGCAAGATAATAATTATATTTCATATGTATCAACAACATATGCTTTGCCTTATTACTCTCCACTAAATGTAAAATATCCGTACTCTAAGGAATTCCCAGGTTCATTAAAGAAAGACCAAGTATCATTAGATGTTGCCAGAAAAACAAATGAGGCATGGGTATTCTGGAGTATCCAAATCGAGACATCAGAACAAGATCAACCATGGTTCTATATGGTTATGGTAACCATATTTGGAACAGATGGAACCGTTAAACAATCAAGAATTACTCTAACAGAAGAAGTCGTCCATATTTATCCAAACGGTGAATTTACACAAGATGGACACTTAGTTCTCGGATGGATCCAAGCATACAACCAAAAGACTCCAGAAGATCCACATTGGATTTACGACCTTTATTTAGTGTATAAACCTGAGCCACCTCCAGAACAAGCAGATCCTGTAATACTTTTGATTTTAGGAATCTTGTTAATGACTGGTATCTCTGCTGGAGCAATTTTTGCCATACAAAAATTTGTACCTAAAGAAGAAAAACGCACTGAAATCCCAATGCCAGTAGAATAAGCACTTGAAAAGCAATAAATTTCCTCCTCCCCCACTATTCTAACAAATTTAACATAAGACTAACTTCGAAAAAACTTGTTTTCAAATAATTCGTTTTTTTTGTTTAGTGTTGAGAATTTGTTTAAACAAAAAGCTAAATATCGAGAACACTTAAACTGATAATAACTTGTTTTTTCACGTATTAACTATTTAACTATGGTTCCACGCGATAAGCTTATATATTTTTAATCCGTGTCTAATAATGGCGTCAACTAGACGCCAAAAGAAAATAAGAGAGGTATCAAACATGAAATACCGACTAGCAACTCTACTCGTTTTGGGTGTTCTCGCCCTAAGCGTGTGGAGTCAGAGCCCCGCGGCTCATGCAGCCACTGAGAAACAACTAGTATATGCAATGCCTTACGACTTTACTGAATTTAGTATCTTTACCCAACAATCATACGCCACTGCTCAGTGGATGAGCACAATCTTTGCAGGGGCTTATGAAAGAGACTCCGAGCTAGACAGGGCCTATGCACCCTTGCTAGCCGACGGTAACCCCACAGTCGAACTCCTTAACAAGACGGAGACAGGCTACGCAATGAGGATCACCGTCAAGATTAAGGAAGGCCTCAAATTCTCCGACGGCACTGACTTGACTGCTGATGACATCAAATACACCTATCAACTACACATGACACCCATGATCGGTTCCAGCTCCTACAGCACACTAAAAATCTACTTTGGAAGCAACGACTCAATAGTCGTTAAAGACACATACACCATCGAATTCAACATGAGATACAAGTATGCCTTCTACTACGGCTTTGTATCTGCTGCTGTCTTACCCAAACACATCTACCAACCAGCAGTCGAAGAACAAAAGAAATACGACTTTGAGGATGACCCCCTCAAATATGTCGTCAGTGCTGGCCCCTACATGCTTGACTCAATTGATTACACTAACAATATTGTTACTGTAACCAAGAACCCCTACTGGAGCACCACAGGATTACCTGAACCAGATGTTGACAAGATCGTCTTCAAGAAGATCGGAACCAAAGAGGCTGCTATTGCAGAACTCGCTAAGGGAACTGTCGACTTAGTCGACTCCCAATACAAACCCTTGAAGAACGACTTCGCCAACATTCCAAATGTTGTTGAACAATATGTAACCACCTTCTCCCACCAGGAGATGGCAATCAACAACATTCACCCAGTTTGGGGTCACACCGCCCAATTAGACTTGTTCTTAAACAAGACTTATGTCTACCATGATGGAAACAAATACACAGTTCGTTCCTTCTGGTATGACATATCCGGCGGTAAAATGAATGAAAGTGCAAGAGTAGAGGCCGCTCGCTTGGTTCGTGAAGCCATTTCCTACATTGTCCCCAGACAGGACATTGTAGACAACATCTTAGAAGGCTTCGGTGAACCAGCACCAACAATCATGCCCAAACCAGCAATTGGTTGGGACCCCGACCTCAAAGCACGTGAATACTCCGTCGAAAAAGCAATGGATGACATCATTGCAGCATTCAAACTAGCAGGATGGAACAACGTCACTGCTAATCCAGACGACAGCCCCGACAAAACTGGTAAATACTATGTCGGAAGCTTAATGGATTACTTTGATGATTGGGCCATCATCTTGTTATCACCCAACACCAACCCT
>JAMOVR010000234.1 GCA_027061945.1 Candidatus Heimdallarchaeota archaeon | reverse complement strand
GCTTTTCCTAGGCTGACTTGATTTTTTGGGCTATCTGAGATCAAAAATTTTCTCCTGGAACGGAAATTTTTCTCTTTTTCTTTTCGGTAATGGAAATGTAGAACTTAAACAGTGGCAAGAAAGGTTTGCCTAAAAATGCTTTTTTTCTATCTCGTTGAAGATTTTTATCATTGAGGAATTGCTATTAATGAGGGCTTTTCCTATTCTTATAGATCCTTCCATGCTTAAATGATCCGTGTTGAAATAAACAGGTTTGCCATCTAGATAGGGAGAACAAAATCCATCCCTGCAAAGTTGAGAGCGCACATTGAAATATTTTACATTGTCAAATTTTGTAGACAAATCTTGTAAAAACAGATTTATCTCATGATCTGGTAGGTTATTTATAACATGTTCACGGCAATTCAGGCCAAGCCATGCTGCTCGAATTGCTCTTGCTTCGCAGTTTTTATTGTAATTTGGAAAAACGGGGACTTTTCCAAGTATAATAACTAATTTTGCTTGTGTGGCTAAAAGTTTTATGGTCTTGCTAAATCTCTCCCGGAATTCTTTTCTGCTATAAGGTTCATCATAGTTGTTCCAAGATCCTCCTACTATTATAGTATCATATTTTTTTAGTTCTGATAAAAGGCTTGCGAGGTATATATTGCACCCTTTGTTATATTGAGGGCATACCCAGGTTACGGGTTTCCCATCAAGTAATAGAGGGCATGAATTTTGTGTGGCATTTCTTAATGAGAAACCGAAATGATCGGCAAATACTCTAAGCATTCCAAGATAGTGAGCTGCATTAGAATCGCCTATCAATATCGCCGAGGGTTTGGTGTTTTCTGGATATACACAACGTTTTTGGTTAAATGCGTCAGGGTCAAATAATGAATATTGACAGTTGTATTCAAACATATATGCAGGTGCTATCTGAGCTTCGAGTCCATGGTATTTGCTCCAGTCATATAAATAAGGGCTAGTATTTTGAATGCCATTAATGGTTAATAAACACAGTATACTCAATACAGTTGCTGGAATCATAAAATAACCAAAGAAGACTGTACTCGTTGAAACTGGCTTTTTTCTTAATGGCTGTTCAACAATAAAGTAACTTAATATTGATAATGCAAATGCCAAAATAAACGCGATCATGCCTTGTATAAAGGTGACCTGTCCGAATACGTAATGAATAAAGGCTAGAATTGGCCAATGCCACAAGTATAGGGAGTAAGAAATAAGTCCTATGGCCACAAATGGTCTTAACGACAAGATTCGTTCGATAAGAGTTTGAAAGGAGACAGACGACACTAACAGCCAAGATGTTCCAAGTACTGCCGGTATGGCTCCTATACCTGGAATATAATCTTTTTTAGATATAAAAAATAGGCTAAATAATATACAAATAATACCGGCTATCGCGATTATTTCACATAAAAATTTTTGCAAACGGTAATTATAATGTACTACAATCGCACATATCCCTCCTGCCATGAGTTCCCATATACGTGAGGGAAGCATGTAGTAAGCAAATAATTGATGGGTGGTACAAGTAGTTTGGGCAATCCAAAGTGAAGAAAGAAAGATAACACCAGCCAAAGTAAGTACTTTTTGTGGAGAACATGCCAACCTTATCAAGTAACCGATAAAAAATGGCCACAATAAGTAAAACTGTTCTTCAATACCAAGCGACCATAAGTGGAGAAGGGGAATTTCACTGCTGTCTGGGGCAAAATAATCAGTATTAAGAGATAAATAAAAATAAATATTAGCAGCAGAAAATATAGCCCATATCGTATTTGTACATAGATTTAGGAAGTCCTGAGGTATTAAAATCAGATAGCCTGCTATAAAGGTTAC
>JAMOVR010000233.1 GCA_027061945.1 Candidatus Heimdallarchaeota archaeon | reverse complement strand
ATTGTACACGATTTGAACGGAATCCTTATCTATGCAGGAGGAGATGATGTATTCGCTTTGTTGCCCGTCTCAACCGCTATAGAATGCGCTAGGAGATGCAAAATTGCCTATGAGTGTTCCTTTAAAAAGATTGCTCCATTTGTACCATCCCAAAATGCCACCATTTCTGCTGCAATTCAATTTGCTCATATGAATACGGCTCTGGGAGTTGTGGTTAGGGATTCACACAAACTATTAGACAATATAGCAAAAGATGAAACAGGCAGAGATTCTATAGCATGTAAAGTATGGAAACGTGGAGGACCAATCCTGACATGGGCCAAACCATGGGAAAAAATGGAAAATCTCAATGGTTTGATAATCCATCAAGTCTGTGAGGCGTTTACCGATGACTCCAATCAGCCAGATAAGTTTTCAAGCAAATTTTTTTATAAGTTGCGGGAGCTTTTCTCATTATTGGACTCCAACAGCATATTGAGTAAAGAAGAAATAGTTGATCTGCTCATCGCTGAATATCTTGCCAATCGTGAACATAAATGGCCAAAAGCACTTTCTAAAAAAGACATTTTGGAAAAATCAAAACAGCGGGTCGAGCTTCTCCTAGAGCTTTGTACCAGATATAAGCGCACAACAGAGGATAGTGGAGATGTGAAGATCAACCCCGAAGGCGGTTACGATCCCGCAGGAGCATTGCTAGTTCGTTTTTTAGTACAAAAGGAGGTTTAATCGTGGGTAAGTTGTGGAGTTTTGAGGCTATGGACACACTTTTTTTTAGGGATTCAAGGCCCATGAATGCAGGGGAGTCGTGTTGGATCGAGTCTCTTTTTCCACCTACTGCTCAAACATTACAAGGTGCCATTAGGACTGCAATCCTTGATTATTTAAATGCAGATATAAAAAATTTCCTGCATGGGAAACCATGTTTGGAAAATGGATCTAGTTTAAAAGATGAGATTGGAGATGCCACTTCAATTGGTGCGCTCAAACTTACTGGCCCATTTCTTTTAAAGGATGGGGAGATATGTTTTCCTGTTCCTTTGGATCTTGTGCAAAACAGACAGGGCCAATTCGGTCTTTTATCACCCTCTGCTTCGCCCATTCACTCTGATCTTGGCTGCATTCGTTTTCCAGCAATATCTGGAAGGGGCTATAAGACTCTTGAGAGCAAATATATTTCATTAAAAGGACTGCAAAATTTATTAGATGCAAAATTGAATCACATTAAACCGATCAGTCTAATTGCGGACTCACCCGATCAGGAGGCATTTGGTGATTTTGAACCCAAAATGGGCCTTGCCAGGAATAACCAACTAAGACAAAACATAGAGGGAATGCTTTTTGCTATCGCCCCTGTCAGGCCTAAACCTCATGTTAAAATATGCGTAGAAGTAGATGGAATAACAGAGGACAAATATCCAAAAAGTTATTTCCTTCAAAAGTTAGGAGGCGAAGGCAAGTTAGCGAAAGTTTTAGTTCAGGAGGCAATTAGCCTGCCAAAGCACTGTATAAATGAAAAACATGATCATATATATTTTAAAATAGTTTTCATTACACCTGCACTTATTGGTTCAAACATCCTTTTGCCAGACTCTAAGTATATTCCCTCAGAGAAAAATTGTTTAAACAGTAATGATATACAACCATTATGGAGTGGCGAATTTCAAGGATGCACACTTGAGGTAATTTCTGCCTGCGTAGGAAAGCCTATGAAAATAAGCGGTTGGAATATGGCTGAAAGGAAGCCCAAACCGCTTCGTTCGTTTATCCCTGCTGGGAGCGTTTTTTTCTGCAGGGCTCACCATGAGCAACTAGAAAACATTAAAAACCTTCACAACGCCAAGGCAGG
>JAMOVR010000232.1 GCA_027061945.1 Candidatus Heimdallarchaeota archaeon | reverse complement strand
CTGATCTAAGGGATACTCTTTTCCCTTGACAAGCGAAGGCCATATAGATGTTGGCCTATACTAATACTTTTCTAGCTGGTCGGACATCATACATAGCGCTATCCTCACATACTTGCAGCTGACCCATAGATCGTTTTTCAATCTTCTCGAATTTTAACTGGATATTATTAAACAAGTTGCTCGCTTCTGCCTTCAGTTGACGAGCAGCCATTCTGCAATACTCAGGTTCAATTTCAACGCCAATACTATTTCTTCCGCTTCTTATTGATGCTATCATAGTTGTTCCGGTTCCACAAAATGGATCAAGAACAGTATCATCTACGAATGAGAACATTTTCACGATTCTTTCGGCAAGCTCTAGAGGAAATGGCGCAGGATGATTTCTGGTAGAGGCACCTGGTATATTCCATATTTGTTGAAACCAATTATTAAAGTCTTTCTTGTTAATTTTACTTAGTTCTCGCTGTTTATTAGTTGGTTTACGATATCCTCCAGGTTTTCGTTGCATCAATATAAATTCGATGTCATTTTTTATTATTGCATTTGGCTCATATGGCTTTCCAAGGAATTTAGAACCATTAGCAACTTCATAATTGGCATTTGCTATTTTATGCCATATTATTGGATTTAAATTATCGAACCCTATTTTTCTACAAATCACGCAAATATCTGCATGCAAGGGAAAAACAAGATGGCGACCAAAAGAGCGCCTGGAGACACATACATCACCGACTACGCATACTAAACGACCGCCTGGGACCAACACTCGGTAGACTTCCTTCCATACTTTTTCTAGTTCAGATAAGAATTCCTCATATTGATCAATATGGCCAAGTTGTTCTGGATTATCCTTATATTTTTTAAGATTCCAGTATGGAGGAGAGGTAAGAACAAGATGAATACTCTCATCCTCAATAAAAGATAAATCTCTAGCATCACCATTGACTAATTTATGCATAGTTAATATGTGTTCATATGTCATATAAATGACCTCACATGAGATCTTAAAGTTTTTGCAAAAATTTTGAAAGAAAGATCCTCAGCAGGCTCTCTATAAACTCCATCTTCTCCCTGAGAACTATCTGAAACAATAAATGAAGATGCAGTATAATGCCGTTCTAATACCAGTTTACGGCAAAAAATCTCATATCTTTTCATGTAAGAGGCACCAACAAATTCTGGGAAAACTTTGAAGTGAGGTTCTTTTACTCTAACAGGTCTATTGGATGCTTCGCAATCTTCGAGCATGAAAAAGTATCCAAGAAATGGTTGCCTACCTCCGTTGAAGGCCCCCTCTCGAAAAGCAGTCCACAAATCCAGAGCGCTCCCCATTGCTTCTTCTGTTCTATTGTTGAAATTGTTACCAAACGAAGGCCCAACTTGAGATTTGGCCTCAATTGCAAGAACTAGACATCCATCTTTAATTACAAGCAAATCCCACTCTTTTGTCGGCCTGAAAAATCCTGGAAGTTCTAACCGGCGCTTATAAAAAATAAATTCTTCTTTAACACCAGATTCGATAATTAACCTGGTAAACAAATCAATGAATCCATCCATTTGTGCCCCACCAGTTACAGCACTTCTAAGTCCGGCGTCATTGACGCCTCTTTTTTTCTGTCTTTCTCGTTGCAGCCGTCGGGTGCGCCAATAATGGCCGACAGCTTCACTGATATATTTATCAATATTGTCGATTATTCCCATGTTTCTCCTCTGGTATTCTTGTTTTTAAGGCCAACGAGTCTGTAGAAAAACCCTGTTATTTTTGATTATTCTTTTTCAAATACCATGAAGTATTTACTTCGCCACACTGTCCTTTTTAATCTTCCATTGACAATTCAAATAGTGGTTGAGT
>JAMOVR010000231.1 GCA_027061945.1 Candidatus Heimdallarchaeota archaeon | reverse complement strand
TAAGCTCATCTCAAAATTACTGTCTGTGAATTTAGCACCTAAAGCGATTCTTGTTGATCTTGATGGAACATTGGTAGATAACACCATTGCTGTTGCTCAGACTTATTACGAATGTTTAATAGAATTAGGTTTAAAGCCATTACCTCTAAAAACAATCCTAAGTTTCTCTGGAAAAAGTACGTATGATACCGCAAAAGCAATGGGGGTTCCACAAGAATACTGGGATTTTGTTGATTCTTTTTTCTGGGATCGTTTCTATGAAAAAATATCTTCACCCAAATACCATGTAAAGCTAATTCCAGGCGCAAAGGATTTTTTAAAAAAATGTAAATCAAGAAAAGTACCTGTCGGGGTTGTAACTTCTAATAATAAAAAAAATGCTCAGACTATTTTGAAAAAAGCAGAAATTTCTAAATATATTGATGCTTTGGTTACAAAAGATGATGTAGCAAAAACAAAACCAGATCCCGAAGCATTATTTAGGGCCTTAAAAAAATTGGGTATTATTATTTCTTATGATAAATCGAAATTAATATGGTTTATAGGCGATTCTGAAACCGATTACTTGGCAGCAAAAAATGCCAATATTACATTTTTTATGCTTGGAAATCATAATCGTCGTTATGATATTAAGACATTCATCGACTTTCATGAACTAATGAATTCATTATGCGCCATTTAATTCTACTATTTTACAGCTAAGATTATCTTCCTCGTCGTTATTGTTTGTCATTTTTTCGTCGTCGTTATTTTACACTTAATTCGTCGTCATTATATTTCGTCATAGTTCGTCGATTTTAAACTAATGGTCGTCGTTATTTGCATTAGATCTTCTAAAAAAACATGAAAAAGCATATATCCGTAGAGACGACGAATTATCGACGAAAAAAAAAAGACGAAAATCGACGAAAAAAAAGACGTGATAATCAATTTAAACGACGAAAAAAACGAAGACGTTCCTTTGTTTTTTATAATTTTGGAGCGTTAGGGCCTTGTTTAAACTCAATTTTTGGTGCCCCACCACCAATTTTTGGCAGTGAAGGGGCAGTCCCAGTACTTGGTGCAGGTGTTGGAGCGCTTGGCGTAGAGGGGGGAGAAAGCGCGGATGAAGATGATTGTGCCTTTGCTGAAGCTGATTTCGATCTTCTTGAAGAAAGCTTTAGTGGTGGTGCAGTACCTCCTTTACCAAATTGAGCAACAGCATCAATTACTTGTTCGAAATCATTTTCTAAATTATCTATTCTCTCTGTTAACTCTGAAATTTTTTTCTCAATAGTATCAAAGAATTTATTTGCCAAATCATCAATTACATTTAAACGATCTAGTAACTCTCTAGTTGCTGTTACTTGTCCCTTCTTTTTTTTGGGAGTTCTAGAATCTTTTGGCAATAATTTTTCCAAGTCTTTTTTTCTGCGCACAATAATCGAATCAATATATATCTTAAGAAAATAAAAGTACTATGGAAAAAACCAACACGTTATCACCACTTTTTTCTTTTCAAAATAAAAAACATATTCTTATCTCACCAATTAGCTAAAATACTATATCTAGTAAAAAGATGTTAGATGAGCTTATCCTTTATAGAAAACGATTTATCCGCTCCGAAAGAGCTCGAATTCCCAGATAATATTATTAATGAGTTTAAGGAGTTATTAGAAGCACAGTCATTTGTTAGAATCGTTTTTGGTGAGACTGTAGAAGCAATGTGTATTGCTATTGCCTTATCCAAACTATTATCATCTAAAGGTATTCCTCATGTTGTTGAACCTTCTGATTATTCCTTCTTCTATTCTCTGTTAAAAGAAAAAAAAGAACAGAGACTAATAATGATTCAAGCTTTAGAGCTTACTCCTGTATTAGAAGAATTTAAAGATAGCTATGATTTTGCGTTACTAATAGATAACTATGAAGTTCTCTTTTCAGACGACAATGTGATGAAAAAAGTCAATCAAATATTTTTGAATGGACTTTTAGAACATATTTCTCTAACAGAGTTAGTATATTATTTTTTAAAAAGAATTTTTCCTAGTGAGATCAATAACGATGTTTTAAAATTACTTGTTACTGGCTTTGTTGGTTCTTGGGATAAAAACGATTATAAGCAAAAAGAAGATCGCGATCTGCTTTCGGAGTGTAAAAATATTAAGGTATTCCAGGGATTAAAAATCCCTGGAAGAAGAAGCTTACCTATACATTTATCCTTAGCTTTAATGGTTGATCCTGTTGTTTTAGGAATAACTGGTGATGAAGGAGCAGCTTTAGATCTTTTAATAAGTTCAAATGTTCCAACATTAGAAGGTGATCGACAAAGAACACCTTCTGATTTAAGCTTTGAAGAATCTCGTTCATTATTTTCTAATATGATTGTAGAATTTACTAATAAATATCAAGATAAAACTCCTCCAGAAATCATTGGTCCCATCGTAGAATTTGAAGATGAACAAGATCCCTCATTGATTGACGCTAGAGAGTTTTATTTAATGTTATTTGCCTTAATTAATTCAAAGGCTTATGATGTTGCACTTCCTTTATGTTTAGGTAGTAAAAGTGAATTAACCATTGCTGAAAAGATTTTAGCAGAATATCGCCGCATGTTATTGGATAAATATGCCGAAATAATTAGTTTAATAGAACAAGGTCCTGACAGCCACTTTGTCTATGATATGAGACATTTAATTTCTTGGCATTTATCTAAAGCAGTTATGAAAATCTTTGAAGCTAAAGAAAAAGTCTCTACTCCCCGCCCTGCAATAATGTTATTTAAAGGAAAAGACAGTACTGTTATTGTTGGTGTTCATCTTCCTAAAGGTGTTAAGCAAGTATTTCCCTGGGATAAATTCTGGGAAAAAATAGGATCCCCCCACATATTAGACATAGAAGTGAATTCTCATAATATCTTCTTAGAGACAAACTCAAGTTATCTAAATGAGTACTTAGAAAAATTATTTGACGTTTTAGAACCCTACTTTAATTTAAAAGGTGAAAACGATGAATCTTCAAAATGAAAAATTAAAAGTATATGTAGAAGGAAAAGTAATTATTAGTGTTAATAACGAGAAACAAGCTGATATAATAGCGTCAGCAGTTGATCCTGAGAATAAAATTATGAAAAATTTTGAAATAACTACTTATCCCAAAAATAACAAAATAATTACTGAGTTTAGAAACAAAATCACCTTACGTAGCTTAAAAACTACTTTAGATGACTTATTAGAAACAATTATTTTAGCAAAAGATGTTTCCGAAACAATAAACAAGTAGAATTTAGAAACGGATTAAATAATTTGAAATTCAAGAATTGTCTTTTCTTTATCAATCCATTTTGCTAAGCCTTTTTGTACAAGTATTTCACATACGTTTTTTAGCTCATCTATTGGAAGCAACGCCCAGTCTTCGGATTTAATTCTTCTCAAGTCCAATAAAGACCAATATTCTACTGCTTTCCCAGTCTCGATCATATGGTCATAGAGTTCTTTGCTTAATTGTTCATTAGTTTTCCATAACACCCGCACTCTTAATGGAGGTTCAATCCATCTTAATAGACCTTGCTCTTCAAGGTATGAAGCTATTTTTTGTAGTTGTTCCATTGACAATTGTCTATTATTCTCTTTATTCCTGAACGGATGTTTTTCCCGTAACTCTTGAAGATTAATTATGTGTTGTCTTAGTGTTCTTGCATAACTTATGATTAAGTCTGCCCAGTTTTTTCTCCATGTATCTATTTGTTCTGGGACCCTTGGAGTAATATACGCAAAGGGCGCTTTAATCCATTTTGGTAATGTTTGGACAAATCTTTGATATAATATTTCTTCATCTGATGTTTGTACTGCTTCGGAGATAGTTTGCTCGATATTTCTTTGTATGATTTCTTCATCTAACGAAGGGGTTTCTATTAATGGTGGATCTTTCTGAGGGGTTTGAGAGACATCGTTTTTTACCGTTTTTTTTCTTCTCTTTTCTAAGGACATTTTTCACCCTCTTTTAACCAGTTCCAAATTCTTCTGCCCATTTTTCGAATCTTTTTAATTCATCTGGGGAAACACTTGGTTTAACAACTTTCATTGATTCTAAGAAATCTTCCATATTTACTGGTCTTGCTTTTATATTAGGGTCACTGATGGCTCCTTGAGTATCTAATTCTCTTACTGGTCTCATTATTGCTTCTCTACATACGTTTGCTATGTCAGCCCCGCTAAATCCTTCCGTTAAATCAGCAAGCATTTCAAAATCAACATCATTGTCCAAGTCTATACCTCGAGTATGTATCTTGAATACTTCGATTCTTGCTTCGCGATCAGGTAATGGTATATAAATTCTTCTTTCAAATCTTCTTCTAAAAGCAGGATCTATTTCCCATGGGACGTTAGTAGCTCCTATCACCACTACCCGATCTTCTTTCTTAGTTGTAAGACCCTCCATACTTGTCAGTAATTGTGTTTTTACTCTTCTCATTGCATCGTTTTCATTTCCAGTTCTTACTTGAGTTAAGGAGTCCACTTCATCAATGAAAACGATACTAGGTTGTTTTTCTTTTGCGACTTCGAATAGTCTTTTGACGATTTTTTCTGACTCTCCTAACCACTTACTCATCATTGTTGCTGGGCTTATATTGAAAAATGTAGCGTCAAGTTCTCCTGCAACAGCCTTTGCTAACATTGTTTTGCCGGTTCCAGGGGGGCCAAATAACAGTATTCCTTTCCATGGTTTTCTTGCTCCAGTAAAAAGGTCTGGTCTCATTAGTGGCAATACTATTGCTTCTCTTAACGCTTGTTTTGCTTTTTCAAGTCCCGCCACATCCTCAAGTCTAACATCTGGTTTTTCTGAAATAATTACACCATCTAGTTGTTCATCAATTTCATCTTCATCGTCTTTATCTCCACTTCCTCCTCTTCCTGCTGGTGCTTTTTTAGATATTTTTTTCAGTTCTTTAGCTCGGGCAACATAACTCTTTGCTTTGCTTTCATAAGTTTCTCTAATTACTTGGTTCTTAGTGACTTTGGCTGCTTTTACTAAAATTTCTGCGGCTCGTAAGTAATCAATTATTGCATCTTGAATTCTTCCCTCTTTGTCTGCTCTAACTGCTTGTTCAGCGATCCTGGCGGCTTGAGCGTAAAGGTTCTGTGACATTTTGATCTCCTATATCTTTTTGGGCTTTTTTTCTAATTATTGTTAGTGTTTTTAAGGTTAATAATCTCTTTTTAATTTATTATAATCCAGCACATCCGAAAAACGGAACACATGGATTTCAAAACGTATTTTCGTATTTTTGACTACTTAGTATTTTTATACTATCCAATTAATTGTTTTTGTCCATCTCGAAATAGTTAAATGTTTGTTTTAGGAGTTGTAAAATAGAAAAAACCAGAAGGTGACAAACTTGGTACTTGATCCCCAAACTCACGAAAAACTGCTAAAAAAAGCAGAAAGACCAGCAAAACTGGCCGAAGTATGGCACCCATTTTACAAAGGAAAAATTGAGATTATACCAAAATGCAAAGTTGAGGACATGAGTGATTTCTCAGTCTGGTACACGCCTGGAGTTGCTAGATCTTGTCAATTAATAAAAGAAGATTTAGACAGAGGCTCTGTAGAAGCATTATATACTCATACTAATAAGTGGAATACAATTGCAGTACTTTCTGATGGTACACGTGTACTTGGTCTAGGTGATATTGGCCCAGAAGCAGCATTACCAGTAATGGAAGGAAAAGGTCTACTGTTTAAATATTTAGGCGGAGTAGATGCATTCCCATTAACAGTATCAACAAAAGATCCCGAAGAGATTATACAATTAGTAAAATGGATCCAACCAGCTTTTGGAGGAATTAATCTTGAGGATATTTCTCATCCTAAATGTTTCACAATTTTAGATCGCCTAAGAAAAGATAAAGAAATTCAGATTCCAGTATGGCATGATGACCAGCAAGGAACTGCTGCTATCGCATTAGCAGCGTTTTATAATGCTCTGAAATTAGTAGGCAAAAAAATTGATGAAGTAAAAGTTGTAATGTACGGCGCTGGTGCTGCCGGTATAGGTATTGCCCGCCTTTTAGTAGCTGCTGGAGTTAAAATTGGGAATATCATAATGCTTGACAGTAAAGGTATTCTCCACCCCAATAGGTGTGATAAAGAATTACTAAAGGAGAAATACCCCGAAAAATGGGAATTCGCGGTGAATGGAAATAAGGAAGGGCTCAGAGGAGGATTAGACGAAGCAGTCAAAGGTGCAGATGCAATAATGGCATTAAGTGTTCCAAAACCAGGGACAATAAAACCCGAACATATTAAAGCAATGGCGGATAAACCAATTGTATTTGCATTAGCAAATCCATTACCAGAGATATGGCCATGGGATGCTGAAGAGGCTGGAGCCGCAGTAGTAGCAACTGGAAGAAGTGACTTCCCAAATCAAGTAAACAATAGTTTGATTTTCCCAGGCTTGTTTAGAGGGGTTCTTGATGTTAGAGCTTATACAATTACTGATCAAATGGCAATAGCAGCGGCAAAAGAAGTTGCTCGTGTAGCTGAAGAAAAAGGTCTAAGAAAAGACTATATTGTTCCTAGTATGCAAGAGCGTGAAGTATTTCCTAGAGAGGCAGTTGCCGTAGCAGAAGAAGCAATGAAAACAGGAATTGCTAGAGTCAAAAAAAGTAGAGAAGAACTTTTTGATATGGCAAATTACATGATAAGCAGGACTGAAAAGATTAATAAAGCTTTACTTGAATTAGGACTTATAAAAAGACCTCCAGAAGTAGACTAAGCCTACATAAAGCCTATTAACTATTTCCAATTCCTTCAATTACTTTTTTCATCACTTTTTTCATAAAAACGTTTAAAGTACCATGAACAATTTTTTATCATGTCTAAATCAAAACTATATTTTAAACGAACAGATAAGCATTCTATTGAGATAATGGAAGTCTTTCCGGTTTCAAATGAGAGAATACATATATTATTTAATCCCCATAAAAAAACTACATTTAAGCTTTCAGAAGATGAAAATAAAAGCTGGGTAAATTATGAAACATTGAATTATATCATTATTTTACCTTTAGTTAACCCCCGTAAAAGAGTAATTTATCCTGATTTAGATGATTTAGGAGCAATCATTGACCTGGCAAAAATATCAAATTCTAAATTAATCACTTTTAATCTTAAACCTCTTGAAAGAACAATTGCTGAACATTTGAGTAAAAAATATTATGATTTTCTTCCTTTTAAAGATGAAAACATTGCGATTAATCCTTTACTTATTAATTCCCCCTATACCGAAAAAAAGAGTGCTATAAAACGCCTTATATCTACTCAACCCACCTTATT
>JAMOVR010000230.1 GCA_027061945.1 Candidatus Heimdallarchaeota archaeon | reverse complement strand
CTAATCTCAACAAACGGGAACTAATTTTTAGATTCACTTCATGCGCACGCTTCAGGTTTATCTTGAATCTTATTTTCTTATTTTCTTCATAAATCTCTATCATGCCGCCTTTGTGGACAAAATCTCGCAAATCACTTACAGTTAAAATAGGCAGCTTCTTAATATGCCAAAGAAGATTTTTTAGATCACTTCTTGGAAGGTGACCAACAAAAATAGCATGACACTTCTTTAAGTTGCTAAAATCTTTTTCTACGGAAACAACTAAAGATTTGTCCTTTATTTTTTGACCATCTAAACTAAGCAAATAATCAACAAGAGAAGTTTCGCCTACAACACATAGAGTTATTTCCTTTTCGGGGCATGTTTTTTCTGGCCAATCTACAAACTTCAAAAAATTATAAACAAAGACTGCCTTTAATTCGTCTTCCTGCAACACTTCAGCAGCCAGACTAAAAGTAGAAAACAAAAGAAAAACCAAGCAATAAGTAATAAATAAGATATTTTTCAACATGGACGCTAAAACGACCAAAGAAACTTTATAAAGAAATTTCTCTCCACTTCTCTAATGGGATTTCTTAAAGCATATGATTGTCCAAATTCTGGATGAGCAGGATCGAATATATTTTGCCCCACTATTGATACCTCTAAATTTTTATTAATATGCCAATCCACCCTAAAATCTGTTGCCAAATAACTAGGAATTGAAAAACCTTTCAGTTTATCTACATATCTCAAACGCAAATCAAAATAAATGTTTTCAGGAAAAGCATATCGCGAACGGATAGAGAAAATATGCCTTGGCCACAAATCTTCTAATTCTTCACCTAAGTACAAGGTCTTTCTGGTCGCATGGAAAAAGAGCTTTAAATAGCTATAACTCAAAAATAATCGCCAATTTTTGTTTAAATCGATCTTTGAATCAATTTCTAATCCATATGTTTCTCCATCCATTACATTTTCCGAAGAGGCCACGGCTATAAGATGAGGATTAGGAAAAGGATCTAATATAGGCTTTTCCCTAGGAGCAACAAGAGCTATCAAATCATCATAAAGATTAAGAAAAGCTGTCACATCAAAACTAACTTTATTAGAAAAATTAGTTCGATAACCAACCTCAAAAGCTATTAGTTCTTCAGAATCAACATCATCATTGCCTTCTAAACGTAATTGTAAAGGAAGACGTGCAGAAGTAGAGAAGCCAGAGAACCCTGGCTTTTTAGAAGCTGGAGGGATAGTCAATTGAACAGCGGCATCTTTTTCTCCTATAGAAGGAGTACGAACCGCTCGAGAAACACCGGCCCAAAAAATATTAGATTGGTTAATCTTCCATAAGATTCTAGCTGAAGGCTGAATTTCTAAACCAGAAATATCATGATATTCAAACTTGGAACCCAAAGTAAGAAAAAGTTTATCAGGGCAAAGTGTTATTTCATCCTGGAAGAAACTGTTAACAATGTATATTTTTTTATTTGATGGATCATAAGTGTAGGTATCACTATCTTCAACATCCGTAACAAAAAGTTGATAGCCCGCACCAAAGGTCAATTTCTGCCTTGAGCTTAAGGTTAAACTATATTGAAAATCAAGATCCCAAACATCCAAATTCCAATTTAATAAAGGATAACCTGATGTCCGGGAAGTATCATAATATGCCTGTAAGCTCCAGTTGTAATTGATATCTTCATGACTCAATTTAGCCAAAATGTTAGCGCCAAAACTATGACCATCTGTTGTTTCAAAAATTTCATAAGGAGGAAAAAGAAGTTGATTGGCCGACAAAGAACCAGAGGTTAACGAGTAAACATCACCACTAAAAGTAAGTTGTTTTTTAGAAGGAAAATTCCAATCCAAACGGAAGCCACC
>JAMOVR010000229.1 GCA_027061945.1 Candidatus Heimdallarchaeota archaeon | reverse complement strand
TGAAGACGCTCATTTTGTCTAGTTATTAAATAAAAAATTATTTTGTTTGGAAATGATTTACAAAATAAGTATTATTTTTTTCGATGGTTTTCAAGAGACTTAGAAATAATAATATGCTGTATTTTACTTTACAAATATTTACATTTGGTAAGTATTGTGGAATATTTTAGAAAGAAATAAAACCTTGTATTTGAAGTATGCACGAGAACAATGCCGATCAAACATTTGATCTCGGTGAAGGATCTTTCTCGAGAGTTTTTGGATTCATTATTTATAACTGCTAAAGACATGGAAGAACACCCTGAAAAATATTCATCTAATGCTCGTGGCAAAATCCTTGCGACCTTGTTTTTTGAACCAAGCACTAGAACTAGACTTTCTTTTGAGTCTGCGATGTTTAGACTTGGTGGTAATGTACTAGGTTTTTCTAGTCCAAAAGGGACGTCAGTTGAAAAAGGTGAAAGCCTTGCAGATACTATTCGTATGGCTCAGGCGTATGCAGATATAATTGTACTGAGACATTATGTTGAAGGCTCTGCAAGAGTTGCATCAATGATATCTGAGGTGCCTGTAATCTCTGGAGGAACAGGTTCTCAAGAACATCCCACACAAGCAATTCTAGACTTGTATACGATCTGGAAGTCTTGTGGTAAATTGACAGGATTAAAAGTAGCGATTGTAGGTGACTTAAGATATGGAAGAACTGTGCCTTCATTGTCCTTTGCTTTAGCTAAATATCCAGGAAACAAGATTTACTTTGTAGCGCCCAAGCAATTAAGGGTCAGAAAAGAAGTGCTCCATGATCTAAAAGGCAAGATCGAGTATGAAGAAAAAGAGAATTTAGAAGAAGTCATCGGGGAAGTTGATGTAGCATACATTACTCGTGTCCAAAAGGAAAGATTTCCGGATCCACAGGAATACGTAAAGGTAAAAGACACTTATATTATTACGCCAGAACTTATTGAAAAATCCAAAGAGGATTTCATATTATTACATCCGTTACCTCGAGTTGGAGAGATTACTTATGAAGTCGATAATATGCCTCAAGCAAAATATTTTGAACAAGCAAAAAACGGTGTCTATGCTAGAATGGCAATTCTTGACTATTTCTTGAACAAAGCAAATAACGAATAAATAACTCTCTTCAAGGGTAGTGAACAAAATGAGTAAAAAAGACAATGAACACAAAAAAGAGCTTCTCGTAACAAAAATTAAGAATGGAGTAGTTATCGACCGAATCCCACCTGGGCGGTCATTAAAAGTATTATCTGTATTAGGAATAGATGATGAATATCCTGCAATGGTTGCTTTAGCCATAAAAGTTCCTTCTAAAAAAAGAGAAGAAAAACTCAAAGATGTCTTAAAAATTGCAGAAATCGAATTAACAGAGGAAGAAAAAAATAAGTTAGGACTTGTCATACCAGGAGCAACATATAACATTATAAGAGACTTTGAAGTTTATAAAAAAGAAGAACTTCGCATCCCCCAGCACTTCAAAGGAATTTTGAAGTGTCAGAACCCAAAGTGTATTACTAATTTCAGAGAACCAATAACTCCAGAATATGAAGTGATCTCTACAGATCCTCTGACTATCAGATGTATTTATTGTGAGCGCTTTATGGGGGAAGAGTACATTTCTCAACAATTATTTGGTAGATAGGTAGGTTAGGAACTAAATGAAACAAATAAAACATAGAAGCCCATTAGAGTTTCTAGAACGCGAAGAATTAAAAAAAAGAGCTATCAGAGTACTTGATCCTGTATTTAACAACATGCAAACAATAAAAACGTTTGTTCCAGTTGATACCTACGTCCCCCCATATTCTTACTTATTACCATCAGGACTTGACTTACATGTCCATTTTAGAGAACCAGGATTTACACACAAAGAAGATTTTACCACAGGATCTATTGCAGCTTTAGCAGGGGGTATTTCATTTACGGTTGATATGCCTAATACTAAGCCGCCTACAACAACGCCTGAAAGACTAAATGAGAAAAGGAAACTAAGAGACGAAAAATCGTATATTCCTGTTCTATTAGCGGGGGGATTAACCCATACTAATTACGATGATATTGAGATATTAGCAAAAGAAACACCGATTCTAAAAGCATTTATAGCAACATCATTTGGTGAACTATCAATCGAAAAAGAACAATTTATCCACGCATTGAAAAAACTTGATAAAATGGATTATAACGGGATAATATACCTACATTGTGAAGACCCTAAATTTTTCCATCCAGAATTTGATGATGACCCAAGAGATTATTGGAAAGTAAGGCCAGAAATAAGCGAAATAGAATGTTTCAAAAAACACTTAAAAATAGCAAAACAATTTCCACATTTATCATTCCAGTTTACTCACACTACATCTCCATACTCTGCACAACTTGTTTTAGACGCGATGAAAGCAGGATTAAATGTGAACTTAGATGTAACAATAACACATATCGATTATGACAAAGATACTCCTTGCTTACAACCATGGAAACTGAAAATGAACCCCCCACTGAGAGAAAGAAAATCTGTTTCTCTACTTAGAAAAATGATGTTTCAAGGAATAATTCCTTATACTGCAAGCGATCATGCTCCACATACTATAGAAGAGAAGACCTCTAAGAATATTCCACCGGGAAATCCAGGTGTACAAGAAACGTATCATTATTTCATAGACAAATCTTTAAAGGGCATTGTTCCCTGGAAAACAACTATTAAAGTTGTACATGATGAACCAATAAGAAGAATAAAGCATAACTACTATGAGAATAACATCCAAGTAATCTTAGACCCTAACCAAAATACTTACGTGGACGTGGAATGGATAAAATCAAAAGTTAAATGGTCGTTGTGGGAAGGAAGGAATTTTAAAGGAAAAATTATTGGTTTATTAATAGCGAAGAACAAAGAAGAAAAATTTTATCTCCCCATAGAAAAACTTCCAAAAACATAAAAAACAGTAAATAACTTTTAACCATAATAAATTATTTTTAATATTTTTTAATATTGTCATAGCCCTGAATTAGTTTTAAGGCTTAATACCGGCACAATTTCTTGTTCGAAGAATTTGTTTAGATAATCGTATGTGGGAAACACTACTGAATCAATTGTATCTTGTCTTTTTGATAAAATAACTACAAAGTTATCTTTTTTCTTTATCATTGTAAATATACCGTTATAATAGAAAAACGTCGGGTTTTTATTATTAGAATTCATGAATTCATTAGAAAATTTTTCTATAATTTCATCAACTACTCTTTTTAGACCTTTATTATCTTCGCTATAATAGTTAAATAACTTCTTCAATGAATTATTTATTTGATAATATAATGCGATTCCGATTCCTTTGCTTTCGAAGGAATCGACCATACTTGAAAAAGAATAAATAATACCTATTGTTTTATCCATTACATGGTCATATTCTTTTTCGATTTTATAGGTTAATTCTTCAAGCAAAGAGATTAGAAACGTTTCAAAAGATTCTTCATCTATTTCAAATACAGAGTTATGAGGAGTTGTTTCTGTAAATTCTTTAATTAATTTTTCAATATGTTTATCTAATTCTTTGTCTAATCCAGAAGTAACACTGTAATAAATATCGTTTTTATTGAATAAGATGGCAACTAAGAATTTATCTAAGATAGAGTGCAAAGAGATTCTTAATTCGTTGATTTGAAGTTCATACAAGTCTTCAATCAAAAATTCTTTTGAAAAAGAATATAATGAAGCAATAAAGGCAGATAATAGTATTGACTCACTACTTGTTTCATCGACGTTACTCCATAATAACTGACCCCCAACAGAAAACAAATAAATTTTTAGGGCTGCTTGGGAGTCTCTTTCAGATATTCTCAAACATAACACACCTCAAATTCTTTCCTCATACTAAGACCATTTTATTCATGTATTTTCTACGCCATTTTTGTTTAATAGATGCCGGTGTTTGAAATGCTAAGTAAAGAGTTACCTCCAGTACTAGTAATGATAAAACAAATAATCCATAGAAAGCAAGGCTAATATAAAGATTGTTTGTAATAATAACAATAAATATTGAAAAGTTTAGTAACAAGAAAAATATATTGCTATATACTGCTAATTTTAGTCTCGGTATTGTTACAGGGTCTATTTTAACGTTTTTTTCGCTAAATAACTTGTTTATTTTATAATAAGTCTTAATTGAATAATATAGATTATAGAAAAACACTAGCGTAAACATTAAAATAAAAGCTAGTAATATATTGTAATCACTTAGAATATTAATAATTTCAAATTCTACTCCATAATATGAGAAATCTAGTAATGTAAGATTTGAAAGTGATAGCATCCTTCCTAGCATTGCTCCACTTAGGAACACTAAGAAAAACTCAACATATTTTGAAGAAGTATTATCTGGAAAGAAAATGGCTTTTGAGGTATAGAATGATGATATAAGGAGTAATACCCATATTATTAACAAATTTAGACCAAAGAAGCGTATAATATCTGTGTCTAAATTAAAGTCTGTAAAGTATGAGTATAGTACAAAAAATAAGCTGTAACTCATAAATACTGTTAATGCTATGAAATAAAGTAATAACTGTCTTGTGATATGAGAACGATTTTTCAAATATGTATCATAAGTGGAGAAAATTAATTTGAAGGAAAAACCAATTAAGACTGCAAGAGGAAATATTGATATTAACATTAAAACTATTTTTTGCACTGATTCGACTACTAAGACTGAGATTAAGAACCAAAATAGGAAAAAAGGCAAATAGACTTTTTTAAACACTTCTTTGATATTACTATAAACAATTACTATGACAGAAGCTAATAATGCTAGTCCATAAGTTGTAAAAACAATCAAGTTTCCATTTTTTGTTAAAAATTGAGTTATATTATCAATCATTTTTTTTCTCCTCCTTCCTTTTAACTCCCAAAAACTTGGTTTATCCGTTCCACGTCTTTGTCCTTATTTTTCTCCTGATTCATTCTTTCTTCCAAGAGTAAGTTTAATTGTTTAAAAAGAATATTAGCTGCTACAGCATCGAATTCATTGTTACTCATTAGTACTCTTAATGCAACTATTGCATCATGGATCTTTTCGTCATTAAGGACCTTCAAATAAGTATTCACTTTTTCTTTCTCTGTAACAATACACAACATTCTAACCGTGTCGTCTGCCACATTAGAATACACAATTAAAGAATTTCTATTATTAGTGGGGAGCACTCCATGTTTATTTTCAGGATTGTTACCCCCTGAAGAATACAAGCCCATAAATGCTTGTGTTGCCATAGAAAGTAAATCATCGTTACTAAATTTTTCTCCCTGATTCAAAAGTATTTTAATATCGTCACCAGGTCGATCTTGTGCAAATTCGGTAATAAAAAAATTCATTTTATCAATCTGTTCTGACATGTTTTGTTTAACCTCCTGCCTTTTTAGCACTTTTTATTTTTATATGCCCTAACTATTAAGACCACGTGTATGTTAGGTGATTTCAAAGCCTTTTAGCATGTCTGCCATTGAATATATCAAATCATCGATGTTATCTCCAGTTTTTGCAGAAACTGCTTGAACTCTCCATGTTCTTAAATCTAAAAACTCCCCTAGTCTGAGATTAACAGCGGTAATTTCTGCTAAATCTTGATTTTCTAAAAGATCAATTTTATTAAGAACAACAAGAAGAGGAATGTCCTTATAATTTGGGTTGGAAATCACTCTGTTTTTAAGTTCTGAGAGAGATTCTTCTAATCTTGCTTGATCTGCAATATCAATTACGTATAAAAGTAATTGAGGCCTTATAGGAACGTTGTCCCAATATTTTCTTAATGCTTTTTGACCTCCAAGGTCAATACTTGTAATTCTAATTCCATCAACAATAAAATCTTCAATATCCTGGCCAATAGTTCTTGTCTGGGATTTGAACTCATTATATTGTAACCTATTTATAATAGATGTTTTTCCAGCATAATCCAAGCCTAGCCATAAAAGACGATATTTTTCTTTTGACTGCGTTTTGGGAGACACACCGATTTCCAAGTTATATTCTCCAGTTGGTGTTTCAAAAGTAAATGACTTTGAAAAAGTTGGCACTACCTTCCCTTTTTGAATTATTAAGTTCCCATCCCACCGATATATCCTTAAAACTAAATCATGTT
Organism: Candidatus Heimdallarchaeota archaeon; assembly: GCA_027061945.1. Classification (GTDB taxonomy): domain Archaea; phylum Asgardarchaeota; class Heimdallarchaeia; order Heimdallarchaeales; family JAJRWK01; genus JAJRWK01. Next base: position 1,183 of record JAMOVR010000229.1, on the reverse strand, counting down.
TCTCACTATGTTTTTTATATAGGTTGTTTACTAATTTTTCTAGTTTCTCAAATTCCTGATGAGGACTAGAAAAATAATGCTGGATTTGCGTTATTTCATCAGTCTCCATTATCTTATTGACCAATTCTTCATATGAATTGGATGAAATTTTACTTTCTTTTTCACTATTTTTTTTCGGTGTGGAATCTTCTTTTTTTTCGGGAGTTATGACAACATGGCCTTTTTTTTCGGCGTTCTTCCTTTGGAGAACTTGTTTTAATAGGTTAAACATTATGTTAATTTCGGATTTGGTAATTATAAATATTGCGATCTTTCTAATCTTTTCAACATTAATAGGTTCAATCAATAAAATCATGAATTAGATAGCTAAAAATAGATTACTATAGTTAGTAATTTATTGAAAAAAAAAGATATTTGATCAAACTTAAGAAATAATCATCGCCAATATTTATCTCCTAAAGAACCTGAAAAAACTCCTTCTCTTTTTTGGTGGTTTTTCGTCTTTCTGTAATAATCTCATAGTAAGATGATTACCTATGTCAGAAACTCTATGGGGGTAATACTCTTTATATATTTCAAGTATTGCATCAACTAGTTTAGGGAGATCGTCTTGAGTTAATGTTTCAGGGGTTTTTCCGATTTTTTTGCATGCGAGATCTACCGTATAATAAGCAGACATTGAAATTTTTTCTTCTAATGCCTCTACAGTTTTGAAAAATAATTCTTTTTTAAGATGGTCTTGACTCATTTTTTTCACCTATTTACTCCTGCCCTTCTCTATATGAAATGGTGTAACAGCAGTCATATTTGTCTAATAATCTATTTAGAGCATTTTTGTCTATTCCAACGCTTTCTACATCCCCCTCACTAATCGTTCTTTTTCCAGTTCCTTTATCGCACCCTAAATGAATATAATTAAAGACGTATTCACCTTTAACAGTAATCGATGAGATCATCATTTGTCTTAGTTGTTGCATTACATAACAACCTAAATCAATGAAATTGCTTTTTTCTCCTTCTCTTAACATATGCCCACTCATAATTGTGTCTACTTGAGCATCTGAAGTCCCAGATTCACTCATCTCTTTCATAACGTCTTTTACAGGGCAATTTTTTACACATATCAAGTTGGTGCCTATATTTTCTGGATCTGTTTCAATATCTCCATCTAACATGAACAGAG
>JAMOVR010000228.1 GCA_027061945.1 Candidatus Heimdallarchaeota archaeon | reverse complement strand
GTCTAGAAGAAATTAAGTCTGGTAGACTCAATTTTTTTCTTTTAGTTGCTGGTGCTATCATTGCTGGTCTCTCTAGTTTATACGGTAATTCAACTTTTAGTTCTATGTATTTGATAGGTGTCCTTATAAGCTCAGTTGTACTTTTTTTGATCGGGATGTTGACCCTCAAAAATATTGTTGATTATTCCATAGCAATCGTCTCATTATATCGTAGAGCTGGACGAATCCGTCGGTGGTTTGTTGATCAGGACTCTGGACTTAACAAATATGTGGCATTTGAACCCACTGATGATCGCCCTAAAATAAAGATATCCTCTAATCTGCTTGCCTGGCGAGGCGGTGAGCCTATTTTGATGGTTATTAACATGGTTTCAGCAAGCGCATTGGTTGGCTCTGCTTTATCCTTACTTCATTATGATATCAAACCATGGATAGGAATGATTCTAGTAGTGCCCGTAGTGTGGTTTTTCCAGAACTTGTATATTACGCGAAGATTAAATGAACGGGAACGATTAGAAATACAGCGAGTGAACTTTTCATCCCTTCCAGAAGACAATTAAACAATCTATTACCTTAATTAACTTATGGAGTAAATACAATGTGTTGGACATTCAAGTAGTTATCGCCATAATAGGGGCTATTACATTCTTTACTGGCCTATTTGGTGGAATTAAAATTGAATGTGTAGAAATTCCTACTCCATCTGGGGCGACACGTTATGCGGCAATGGTGACGGGTGTAATTCTAATAGGAATTGCTATCTGGCCATTTCTCAGGGATGAGATATTGACAACTAATTCAAATGTCGATACAACTGTCTCTACTGAGGTGGGCCAATTAGAACAAAAGACAAAAATTGCACCTATTGTACAACCGAGTGGCACACTTACACTTGCCGTCACGCCGAATTTAGGCACGCTAAATTGATATCTTAGCGGTATGACAATATTCAACTCTAGACTGTTATTCTGTTATAATTGTAAGCATGCTAAACCAACTTACGCTTTTCCCGGAAGACACAAAAATAGGAATTGAATCCAACCACTCCACCAAAGTGCATGAGCGGTCTGGCACTTTTGTGGACAACATGAAGTTGCCTATACATAGATGGTTTCGTTTTTCAGCGGGTTTCTCTGCAGGATGGGTTGAGCAATTGATTCAAATCAATGATATAGGGAAGGGGGCCAAAATCCTCGATCCTTTTGCTGGTTCCGGTACTACTTTGTTAGCATCTGATATGGCAGGAGTAAGCAGCGTAGGTATTGAAGCGCACCCATTTATTTTCAGAATTGCAAAATCAAAACTATTATGGGAAACATCAATTGATGAGTTCAAAGAAAAGGCAAATGAAATTTTCGAAAATGCTAGAAACACTTTTCAACAAGTTGATGAATATCCTGATTTAATACATAGATGTTTCCCAGATGACACATTACAGAAACTTGATGCATTAAAGAAGAGTTGGTTGACAAGTAAAGATGAAACAGCAGCATCTGAGCTTATCTGGTTGGCTATAACTGCGATTTTGCGTCCATCCTCAACTGCAGGGACAGCACAATGGCAATATATTTTACCTAATCGAAAAAAAAAGGTAGTGAAAGACCCGTTTTACGCATTCAAGATGCAAATTGAAATGATGGCAAACGATATGTTTGAGTTTCAGTCTCTACTGCAAAGTTCGCAGGCAGAAGTATTTCTGAGTGATGCAAGATATTTTCCTGAAGTAGAACAGAATAGCATTGATATGGTTGTCACATCTCCTCCATATGCAAACAATTATGATTATGCGGATGCTGTCAGATTTGAAATGAGCTTTTGGGGGTATGTTCGTTCTTGGGGAGACTTGCACAGAGCGGCCAGAAAAAAA
>JAMOVR010000227.1 GCA_027061945.1 Candidatus Heimdallarchaeota archaeon | reverse complement strand
CAGGCAAAATTTTATTGGGGATTCTCTGATTCTTAGTAAATGGCAGTTTGTTTTCATCCCAGCCGTCACCATAGATCTGTGTGTTGAATTGTTCTAATACCGGTTTTAAACCTTCCAATAAAGACAGCCTGTTTTCAAAGCCCACCCCACAAAAAAATATATCTATTTCTTTGGGCTGATCCACAGGCCTGAAGTGCGTCTTTGGGCTGGCTGCCATAGGGAGGTGGTAGACACCATCTCTTCCGTAATGATAGGAGGCCCATCTGTCATTTGTAAAGATAATGTCAGCATAATCGGCTATCTTGTATTTGAAATCGAATTCATAAGGATCATCATGCATCCAAAAAACCAGCGAAATTTTTAATTCGTCACACTTTTTTCTAATAGAGGAATACTCAGATTCATGCGGCATGCATGAGCCAAAAACTATGGCCAAATCTGGCCTGAAAGAATCTAATAAATCACACGCAAAGTAGAGACTCGTGTCCTTTACCATATCCGGCCCAACCAGTTCAGCAAAACCTTGGGCAAGATAGGTCTTCATAGCAAGGTTTCTATTTATTCGGTCGGGCATAGCCCCTATAGTCAATATCTTCATGGCTTGAATTTAACCATCTTTTGTTGAATTCGCCGTTGCACCTCTACTTTCAGTCTTTCAATGAGGGCTCGCAAACCAAAAAGGTGATAATAGTTTAAAATTCTCTGAAAATAAAAGCGCGCTTTTTCCTTTGGCGTAGTCACCTGTTCTGGCGGCGTTACCGGCCTTGCCCTCCATGTATCTTGGACAAGAAAAATATTGCAGTCACTCAAGCTCAATCCAGGTGCATAACCTGAGTTCTCTGTAAACTTTTGTGTTTTAGAAGATGATATGAGCTGGAAATATCTCTGTTCAAGCCATTTAGAATGCTCTGAACTATCAATCCATAGATGTTTAGTTATATTTTGCTTCAACTTATGAAGATGTTCCGGGTTGTTTTTCAGCCTCAATAGTTCAAAAACCACATGTCCAGGACTATGGGGGGGAACTTTGATGCCCGTTTTATTATGTTCCACTCTTTTACCAGGAGCGCCTATGTCTGTTACAATGGGCACTACTCTGCATTGCCAGGCTTCTGAAAGCGTAATGCAGTAAGTCTCAGGCCATATAGACAAATGAAGAGATACGTCCATATCACCAAGTTTTTCTAAGAGTATGTTTTCATCATAAACCCCATGGATAGTCAGGTTTTGAAATCCCATTTTATTGATGACACCTTCATAATGCTTGTTCATGTAGCCAAATATGTGAAAATGGATGTCTTCGTCTCTAAGGCTTGCCATTGCCTGAATTACATCATCGGCCCCTTTTAGCCTAGTAAAATTGCCCGGCACTGCCACATTGAAGGCCTGTTTGTTGCTTTGAGGATTTGCCTGATATTGGGTGCGTACAGGTATCCCAAATATCTCCATTTGGCTGAATGATTCAGCCATGGGAAAGGCGGTTTTTATAATTTCAGCGGTGGCTTCAGAATTCAGGTGGATCAGGTCAATTTTTTTTAACATTTCGGAAAAGAAGGCACGCCTCATGTATTGGCTGCCAGGATTGCCTGAAGCATTGAGGCAGATGTCACAGCTAGTCGGTGGGATGTGAGGGGCTTGGCAATATCTGCCCTGATATCCTATTAGATTATATGAATGGCATAGCAGAAAATAATCATGGATGGTCAAGATCGTAGGAATTCCCAGGGCCTTTGCGATAAAAGGCAAAGAAAATGTGTGGCGGAAAAGGTGCTGAAAATGCACTAGATTTACCTTTTGCTCAATCAATATCTTGGCAAAGGCATTTTCTCTATCGCTGTTATAAAAGACTCCGTCTCCTACACTGTAATCAAATTGAAAAAGCTCCAAGGTGTTGTAATTGCTGTCTTTGAGAACGTAATTGGTTACGCTTGGACCATCTGGCACAAAAAAGAGAAAATGATAGTCTTTGTAGAGCGAATTTTTGATCATCCCTTGATAGACTTCAACTCCTCCATAAGGGACAGAGCCTTCCACATTGTGGGAGACCATTAGAATTGTAGGCTTATGCTTCTGAGCAACAGGCTTGCTTCTACTTAGTCCATGAGAACTTGAGGTCTTAAAAGAAATTTTAGCTGCTTCATCCAGGATCTTTTGTATCCTGTGACCATAAGTGTGGCTATTTAAAGCTCTTTTTTGGGCATTAGTAGCTATCTGTTTTCTTATTGCTGGGTTTTCAAGATAGAAACGGATTTTTTCAAGGCAGTCATCAGGTCCTGAAAATGTGATGGCTTCTATATCTGGGGTAAAATATGGACTGAAGTCAGCAATAGAATCATCAAGCAACTGAAAACCGCATGAGAGGGCTGTTTCAAAAAGTCTTGGACCAGGAGTATCAGATTTGGCTATATTGCCTGATGCGGAAAAGACCCTGCCTAACATGAGCGTTATTTTGCTTAAGTTTGCCATGCGCGCCAGTTCATTGTTTGGTGTTTTCCAATTATAAGTGAATTCAGGCTGTTCAAGGGAGAAAGGGGGCAAAAACTCATTTGTTGGCAAGGCAAATTTAAATCGTAGGTCAGCAATGTGAGGCTCAATCGCTTTGATTAAATCGACTCTGTTTGGCCACGCTGTACCAACAAATAAGAGGTCATACAAAAAGGATTCGTCGCTTTCAGGATAATGCAGATAATGAAATTTCTTGGATGCGCCAAACGGAAGGTGATGGGCATTGGGACCATATTTTTCAGAACAGGCCTTGTCGTTTGTAAAAATAAGATCAAACAAGCTGGCCCTTTTTTGGTTTACGCTGAATTCATAGGGGTCTTCAGTAAACCAAACTGCGCTGCATCCACAAGCTGCTTTCAGCCTGCGGCAGACCTCCATTTCCATTTCTTCTCCGCCATAGGCCAGAAAAAAATTGCAGGAATGCTTAACGGCTTGTTCAATGGCATTACCGTAATGGGCATTAACCACCAATTCTACCTGGTCATTTTTTTTAAAGGCGTCTTCAATAGCCAGACAAATATAATAGTTAGGATCTATTTTTTTTGTCCCAAGAAGGAGTATTCTCCACTTATTATCCATAGCCAGAAATCGCTTTCTATTGCTGCCTTTTAGGCTTATTCATTATTGTCTTTATCTTGGCAACTAGGAATCTTCCAGGTGCAGTCATCTTCCAAAAAGTAGAATTTTGGATAGCATTTAGCTTGTTTTTAACGTCTTCCAACCGGCTGGCTGTGAATGAAAGCTGGCCGTTTAGCTCATTTATCCTGTTTTGACAATCCCTTTGAACCTCTTCAAACCTTTGGAAAGTTTCTTGTAGTAATCTATCCTTTTTCCCCAATTCTTGATTCAGGCGGTGAAACTTCTCTCCTAATTGATTGTGCTTATCAACTAAGCATATATGTTCTTTTGCAAGTTTATCATATTCTCCCTGAATTCGTTTATGTTCTTCCGCAAGTAGCTGGAAGCCTTCGTGTGCCTTTTTTAGTGCCCTTTTAGTATCCTGATATCTTTCCAGAATGTCGCGCATTTTTTCAGGCGTCCATTTGGAAAGCCATTTGGACAGCAAAGCTTTGTGTGCTTCAGCCTTTTTTACGTTGTCATGAGAGCCAGCACCAACTCCAGACGTACCGATTGCACGGTAGGTTGCAGAAAAACGATCAACATGAATAAAATCTGTTATTTCAGACAGCTGTAGCCAAAAATCCCAATCTTCATAGACCTGAAGATTGGTGTCAAAGGATACACCTTTGTCCAAAAGGGATCGCCTGAAGAGCACTGAATGTATAGGAAGATAGGCTTCCATACGCAATTTTACTGGATCAAAAGGCTCGTTAAAGATTGTATGTTCTGTGCCATCAGCTTCCAGTACTCTTACCCCAGAATAGGCAGCTCCTGCACTGCTGTTTTCTTTCAGAGCATTTACCAGATGTTCAATATGGTCAGGGTCAAAAAGGTCATCGTGATCCAAAAAAATGATAAAATCACCCTTGGCAGCCTCGAGGCCGATATTTGCAGCATAGGCTCTTCCCTTATTTTCTTCGAGCTTAATTTGGCGCAGTGCAAAAAATGCTTCACTAAAAGGAGAAATAACAGATTTTATATCAGTTCCACCATCATTAACAACAATTACCTCTATGCACGGATAGGTCTGTTGTGCCACTGATGATATTGCCTCTTTCAAGAGGTCTGGCTTATCTTGTGTACGGATTATTACCGAAACCAACGGCAAATCAGCGTTGCAATTGTAATTCAAAACCGCCTCTTTCAAAAATGTGTATCGAGATAGCGAATTAAATGTTTCAACCTAGTATGATAATTATATAATAGAAGATATTTTACATCATGTGTGCTAAAAGTCATGCTATGGCCGATATAAATGGGCATCTAAATTCTTTTAGCATGGAATAATATAGGGTATGGGTTCTTCAGACTCACCACAAATATCTTTTTTGATAGTGAATTGGAACGGACTGCCTGTAATTAAAGAGTGCCTGCAAAGCATCGAGGCTACGTGTTCTAAATTATCTTATGAAGTTTTGATCGCTGACAACAATTCGACTGATGGCAGTGTGCCCATGATAAAAAAATTATTTCCCAATGCCAAGATTATGCAAAATAAAAAGAACCTATTTTTTGCTGCTCCCACCAATGCCCTTTCCAGGCAGGCCAAAGGGAATTTTTTCATGTTAATGAATAATGACATTATCTTAAAAAAAAATGCCCTCCCACGGCTTTTGAAGGCGCTCTTGGAGTCAAAGCACACTGGTGCGGCTGTGCCTCAGCTGCTTTTTCCAGACGGCAGGATTCAGCCATCGTGCAGGCGTCTTCCAACGCTATTCTCCCTGGCTATATCTGGTACACGGCTAGACAAATTTTTCAATAAAAATAGCTGGAAGATGAAGGATTGGGATCACTGTGGTGCGCGCTATGTGGAGCAACCCATGATGTCTGCCATGTTAATAAAACGCAAGTGCTGGTTAGATGTGGGCGAACTGGATGAGGAACGTTTTCCTCTTTATTTCAATGATGTTGACTGGTGCAAGCGCGCTCTTGCCAAGGGCTGGAAGATAAGGTTTGAGCCTTCTGCCCAGGCCGTACATCTTGAGGCTTGGAGCGGAAAAAAGTTAGGCTTTAAACAGGCATTGTATTCATCAAAAGGGATGTATAACTATTTTAGAAAACACCATGTAAAGACTATTTTTTCGCCCCAATGGCCATTATTGGCGATTTTGGTACTCTCGTTTCTTGGGGTAAAAGGCGCTTCTGTAGGTGCAAAAAAATTGAAAGAGCAGCTGTTTATCCTTTCAAAAAGTGCATCAGGCGCTTAAAAGGGCTAGTAATAGTTTCTCTATCGACTGAATATTTTTTAATATGATTAAATAATTCGCCACAATCAATTTTTCCTGAGAATTCCCAAAAGGCCTCTGCATATCTAACGTCCTCGGGCAAAGTGTATGCTCTTAGCCTGTTTAAGGCCAACACATATTCATCATATGGCCTTTGCTCCAATTGGCTGTGGTAAGCCTTCATAGCCTTCAATTTGATATCTAGCACGTCAGTAATATCAATAAACCGATTTGCCTCACTTTGGCGCAAAATTTCATATAGCCACAGGCTGCCCTGAAAGCTGGTTAATTTTATTGCTTGTGTGGCTATGCCTGTGACGACTCTGTGATCAGGGTGAAATTCAAAAAACGAAGGCAAAAAAATGGTCATTGGAGAAAACTTTTCGATTATTTGTGCAAAAAACTGGATGGTTACGTCAGTGATGCCTATTTGTCTGTCTGGAAGTTTGAGAAAAAGTAAATTGTGTATTCCAAGTATGTCTGAGGCTTTTTGTGCCTCTTTTTTTCTAATCGCTGCATCACCGCCTGCAGCACCGTCTGTAACAGTAACTACATTGACTTCAATATTCCTTTTTGCAGCCAAGGCAATGGTTCCACCCATGCCAAAAGTTTCGTCGTCAGGATGTGGCGAAAATATAAGGTAAGGAGATGGGGGCAGGTCAGATATATTATATGGAACTAGATCTTGTTCTTGAATGATTGCCATTTTTGATATTGATATCGTTTTATTTTTTATACTACGTCTGCAAAACCACCTCGTAGATGTTTAAAACATATAAAACCCAATGTTATAAGAATTGCCGATATAACGGCGGATATAAATAGATTTGTCCAGGAAAGAGTATGCCTAAACAAGACATCGCGTACCAACTCTATAAAATAATACACTGGATTTAGCTTTATGGCCCACTGCATGGATGAGGGGACCATTGGTAATGGATAAAGAATCGGGGTGAAATAAAACCAAAGATTCAATATTACAGCTAGGATCTGCTGCGTGTCCCTAAGATACACGCAGATAGAAGACAGTATCCAGGCCAGGCCGAGGGTGAACATAAAGAAAAAGATGACAGGCAGTGGCAGTAAAAGCCAGTAAATGGAGGAGCTTCCGTTCCATAACAGCCAGATCAGAAACAGTATCCAGCCGCTTCCTGCAAGTATGAAGGAACTGCATACTGTGCTGATAGGCAACAGCCCTACTGGAAAAGCCACCTTAGTGATCAAATTTGAATTTTGTATGATGATTCCTGTTGATTTTGAAAGTGCGTCAGAAAAGGCGGTCCAAGGCAAGAGCCCGCTAAGGAAGAAAAGCATGAAGCTATCTGTTCCTGCATCAATTTTAGACATGCGAATTTTGAAAACAATGCTAAAGAGGAAAGAATAGACCAAAAGCTGGCTCAAAGGCGTTATGATGGTCCACAAAAGTCCTGCAATAGAACCAGCGTATTGGCTATAGATGTCACGCCGTATAAACTGTATTAATAGATTTATGTTATTAGTATAACGGAAAGCGTTTTTTGTTTTTATATTAAAAAAGGTCAGCATCGCCTATTGTCCAAATAAAATTATCAACTTCATCAGGTAAAACACCTTTTTCATCACATCTAGTACATGGCACTATGCCTAGAGGGTCCTTTTGTGAGGTAAAGCCTGCCTTTAAAAATGCATTTTTTTGCGGATGGTTTCCAGAACACCAGCAGTCAATACTTCTTTTCTTATTCTTATTGATAAATTTTTTTAATAACAATTCTAAAGATGTAATGTCTTGGGCCAAAAAATCAACAATATGTATGACATCATCCTTTTTTGATTCTGGAGTAGTTATTAACCATGCAGCCAAATTGTTAAAAAATTTGGTTTTAAGGCTCCAAAAAACATAATTATTATTTGGCTTATCAAAATAACGCCATTTTAAAAAAGAGTGATCTCTTATAATAGAGAAAGGGTTCCAGCTTTTGAGAACCTTTTGCCACAATTGGTTGATCTCCTCAGGTGTTGGATATTT
>JAMOVR010000226.1 GCA_027061945.1 Candidatus Heimdallarchaeota archaeon | reverse complement strand
TTTTGTTTCTTTTTTTAGCGTGATTGGCAGGAGTCTTCTTTCTTTTGAGAAAATGGATAGGAAAATAAAATATACTCCAAACCAGAATTCCTTAACTTACAAGGAAATATTTTGGGGATGAGCCTTCTCTAAGAGGCGAAAAAACCATAAAAAGCAAATAGTTGCTCACACAATCAAGCTCTTAGACAAATATTAATAATTAAGAGTGACTGAGGATAGAGATATATTATTGATTCTCATCGCAAATTTCTAAATAAAGTGTTTCATAATTTTTATTGATTAGAGTGAAAGGTAAGATCGCCAAGCTTTTCATCGGTGAGGAACCTAAAGACGGGGGAAAACCATTGCTTATTGGGAGAGGGTTTGTTCCAGTAGGGTGGTTAGTCTTATTTACAGCTAAAGACAGTATCACTAGACAAGACGAGTTTCCAGGTAAATGGTTAGAAGATGGAGAATTTCAGGGGCAAGGAGCAGATAACTTAGATCAACTTTTGGAATACATGCAAGAAACAGTCGGTTTCAGAAACAATGTAGGTGAAGCCTTAGCAAACCTCCAAAGATTTAAGAAACAAATTAGTGAACATAAATACTATCGTGCATATTTTAGGTGTCTTCAAGTGTTAGAGCATCAATTACAACTTCAGTCACCAGAAAGCCCAGTAGTCACACATTTTGATTCTTTAGTAGAAGGACCTAATGATGAAGGAAGAATTTTTAGAAACACATTACAGTCTTTAGTTGATCTTGGAGAAGCCATCGCAAGGGGAGAAGGTTCAGATCCCGGCAGAATTGAGCAGTTTAAAGAGATTTTTCGTTCAGTTCAACCTCGGGGAGCAAGGGTTGTTCCTACAGGAATGTTGTCTTCGGACTTTAGGAGATTTAGGGCAAAAGAGCTGTTACGAACAATGCTTGGTGATTTTTATCCTGAAAGCGGAAGAACATTTAGGGATTTTGGTGCTTTTGACTTAAGGTATTGGACACATGACGCACTAACAAGAGAAGATACATATTTAATGTTTGAGCTGAGCCAATCTCCCGGAGAAAAAGCAGCGTATGCCATTAAAAAGGGCACATTAGGACGCATTTTAGATGACTTAATTGACGAGTTCATGTCTTATTTAACATTTGGAGAACCTGATATTTCACTTACCGCGTTATCAAAGCCACCAGAAAAAACGAATTTATGGGCTATCAGGGTAATGGTTCCTGAAAATAATAAATATGTTCCTGCAACTATTTTGGCACCTCGAGATGGATCTAGTTGGATGGAAAGATTAGCATCTAATGTTAATTTGCCTTCAGTTAGGGAAGATTGGAACTACGTAGAAACCATTTATTATTCGTCTTTAAGAGACACAGGTAAATTCAAGATAGTTTTTTTGGGAGCAAGAGATATGGAAGAAGTAAGACATGGTTATGTGAGATGGATTCGAAAAGCAAGATGGAGGTATAACAAGACCTATGGTCCAGAGGCATTTATAAATATGCTGGGTGAACATTTACTTCGAGTAGAAGATCCCTTGGAAGGAAGAAAAATATTAGAAATTTTAACAGATGTTGCTAACCTTGGTTTTGCACAAGCAACAGAAATACTTACCAGAGAAGACATTGTTGCTAGGATTCCTTATTTTCTGGCTTAATTCCTTGGGAAAGAATATATTTACTTTTTTGAAACATTTTTGAATAATGGTAAATAATTAGTTTTTGGGGATTTTTCTTTACCTATTAAACATGGGCGGATATTAAATGGTACCACCAGCTGAGCACCCAGGACAAGGAATTTTTGGGAATTCATTATTGGTCACTTTATTAGTATTATTACTCATAGCAATAATCGCGTTAGTAATTATAGGAGTTATTTTGATAAAGAAGACCCGTAAAAACATTATTATTCTAACCCCTGAAGAAAATGAAGAATTAAAAAAGCTTAGAATTAATAAGCATAATAAAAACCAATTAGAAGAAAAAAAAATCTATACGGTAGAAGAAATAAAGAAAGAGCTTTTAGAGAACGAGAAAATAACGGACTTGAAATTACTCGATCAAAAAGTAATTCTAAGAATATTAGAACAAAATGGTGGTTCTGCCCTTCAAAAAGATTTAACTAAGCTTTCAGGATTCTCTAAACCAAAGCTAAGCAGAATTATTAACTCATTAGAAAAAAGAGGATTAATCGAAAGACAGCCCGTTGGACAGACGTTTTTGGTTAAACTAAAGTAAAACAAAATAATACTTGTTTTAGTTTTTTATTGTTAAGAAGTGATGGCAGTGCCAAAAATGGTTTATGAATGGAGATTAGGTATTGATGACACAGATAGCTTAGAGGGGGGATGTACTACCCATTTTATGTTTAATATATTAAAGGAGTTTAAACATAAAATCAAACTAGTCGAATATCCTTTGCTAATAAGGCTAAACCCAAATATTCCTTGGAAAACTAGGGGGAATGGTGCCGTAGGCATTCGTTTTTTGGCCAATGAAGAACAAGCAATAAACATTTTTGAATATGTCAAAGAAATGCTTCCACCCCCTAGTAAGAAATTGAAAAGAAATTCAGGAGCAATTCTTGCAAAAGCAGAAGTATTAAAAAAAGAAATAGATTCCATAGTTAGAAAAGCTTTGACTTCTGTTGTAGGCTTAAATGAAGTATTAAAAATGATTCAAAAAAAAGAATTATTATACCATGCCAAAGGTAACAAAAGGGGTCTTATTGGGGCATTAAGTGTTTGTGGATATGAGTTTTTGGGGGACTTTACCTACGAATTATTGTTGTACCGGTCACCGGAAAATTATGGTACAAAACGAAGTGTAAGTCTAGAAAGTATTAAGAAATTAGAAAAAAGGTTTAGTCCTCAGATTTTCAGTAGTTATGATTTCGAGACAAATACGCCCCTCATCTTGCCAAGAGGAAAAGATCCTGTTCTATTGGGAATAAGAAGCAAGAACGCAGAATTATTAAAGAAAGCAGTTAAAACATTAGATATTCTTGAACCTGTTGAAGGAGGACTTATTTTCAAAACAAATCAAGCAACTGACGATCATTTTAAACGTTTGTCAAAAAAAGAGTTAGGGTTCAATAACGTATTTTATTCTACAGTAAAGGTTTCTAAAAAGCCAGAAAGAATGATTGGAGGACATGTCCGTGTTCTTGTAAAGGACATAAAAAATGAGGAAGATTTTTGGGTGGTTGCTTACGAACCATCTAAAAGATTTCGAGACATAGTGAGTAAATTAATACCAGAGGATCTACTTTGGGTTGGCGGAGGGATAAGGGACGAAATGTTTGAAAATCGGTATACTCTGAACTTAGAAAGACTAATTATTTTAAGAACTGTTAATGAGTATAAAAAAATTAACCCTGATTGCCCTATCTGTGGAAAAAAATTAACTAGTAAAGGGAAGAATCAAGGCTTTAAATGTAAAAAATGTGGAAAAAGTTATCCCGATGCAAAACCAAAACTAATCCCAATTAAGAGGCAGGTAATGCCAGGACTATATTTACCACCATTAACCGCCCAAAGACATCTAACAAAGCCATTAGAAAGATTTTGTGAATATAATGAAATTAAAAATTCTGATCTAAGGCATGAAAAAAAAGAAGTCTTATCTCAAGACTTTTTCATAGACAAAAGTTATTTCTATTAGCAATACAATAAGGACATGGTATCATCAGTCAAATGATGAGAAATCATTGCTGAGTTTCATTATGCGTTTAATTGTTTTTTATTGGAAACCACAATACTAGAATTCTGAGAAGAACACAGAATTATGTTTGTGAAGACCAAGCAGAGTTATCAACGAAAGAAGGCAATGCTTACAAAAAAGGCAAAATAATTCACAACAGTTGATTAAAATAAGCGACTAATTTTTCTTTTTCTTTTTCAAATTCTTCTTCAGTTTCAGGAAATAAATGTTCAATGTCTAAGTTTTGCCATTTATCGAACCATTCTTTTATTTTTTGTTTTACTAAAGACCATAATTCTACACAATTAACAGAATCGTCCTCGCGATTTAGACATTTTCTACGTGCATATATTGCTTCTTGTAGAATAACGCTAAAACCTTGAAATAACTCAAATGAGACTTTACTAGGTGTAAGTCCATAATAATCACGATACATCCTAGTATGTTCTGACAATAATTCAAGCTTTTTATCGTCGGCAGATTCTATATTAAGAAGAAAATGGGTTGCTTTAAGTACCCATTCAAAAAGGTCTATGGGGGTTTCTGGTTCAGGAGCTGTGAATTCAGCAGACGAAGACATAACTAATTGTTCTAAAATATTTTCTTTAGGTCCCTCTGGTTCCGGTTCTTGTTCTTCTTGTCTTTCAACTTCTATAATTTCACCATCTAATAATACTTGGCCAGATTCCAATCTTTCTAAAACATGATTTTTTCCTTCTTCCCATAAGTTAGTCTCTCCTTTCCACGAACGAGCTCTAAATTCGCATTTTTTAGCAATCGAGAGACGAGCTTCAAAAAGAATTCCTCCATCTTCATCCCTAATAGGTGATCTTAACGCCCGAATACCTTTTCCAGGTACCCATGAAAGACCTTCATCTACGCCTAAGATCTCGACTCCGTCTGCCTCACATTTGTAAAGTAATAAAATTGTATCTTTATTATTCCCTATTATCTCGACTATTGCTTTTTTAAGCACGGGACGGGTATGCATTGTTCTTCCTCACCGAATAAAACGATCTAAGATCGATATAAGTGGAACGGGTTCACCTACGATGCTTTCAATATACTTTAGATGTTTTCGTATATAATATGCATATATAATAATTGGAAACGCAAAAGAGAGGTAGACTAAAAGGAGATGTGAAACATATGTAATATTTTGAGTTAAACAAGAAGAATCAGTAACACACCCTAATAAAGTTAGACCAAACTCATTTTCTAAAGCCATTAAGAATACAGGATATGTAAAATAAGTAATTGGCCATATCAGCCCAAAAAGTAAATAAAAAGAAATGATTGTTAGAAAAGGCATTTTTTCAGGAACCGTGAAAATTAGTAATGTTGGGTTTACAATACTTACAATAATATACGGAATTCCGTAAAATCTTTTAAACTCTTCCCATTTATTTTCGGCCCCAGGTACCAAGATTTTTGTCTTTTCTTTTTTAGTATTATTATTAGTCATGTTGCTTCCATGGAACTGTTAGAAATTTTTGATTTGAATGTTATTGTCTAAGAACTAGTTGATATGTATTAGAATAACTTCAATTACTCAAAATACACAATTATTAAACGAAAAATATAGTCAGAAATCAAAAAAGTAAAAGTGACAACTAAAAATTATTGGTCCTACTAATTATTTTGTTTTGTAGATGGAAAATCTGCATGTCGTTTTTCTACGAATGCATTGACACCTTCAGCATGGTCAGGGTCTTTTGCAGCAGTTATCATGCTGTTTTTTTCTAATTCCATGTGTTCTTTTAGTGTGTTTGTAAATGCCTTTCTTAGAAGTAACTTTGTTTGTCTAGATGCATATTTTGGTAGTTTTATAAGTGTTTCAAGAAATTCGTTTAGTTTTTCTTCGAATTGCTCATCAGGAAACACCCTATGTAAAAGTCCTTCTTCTAACGCTTTGTTTGCTTTCCATGCTGGAGAAAATAGTAAAAAGTCAATGGCTTTTGAATAACCAATAATTCGAGGTAATGCATAACTAGTTCCGGTGTCTGGAGTTCCTGCTAATTTTATGAATCCTGGTGTGATAACAGCACTTTCTTTTGCGACCCTAAAGTCACAGTGAAGAGCTAATCCAAGTCCAGCACCTGCGCAAGCACCATTGATTGCTGCAACTGTAATAAAAGGTAAATCATAGATAAGTTGCACTATTTCTCCTAAAGGAGGTACCACTGATTCCATGTATTTAGCAGGATTCTCGGAGTCAATTGCTTCTTTCATTAATTTTACATTCCCCCCAGCAGAAAATGCTTTTCCTTTTCCAGTAATTACTAGTACACTTGGATCATCATTTTTAGCTTGTAATAACGCATTTTTTAGTTCTCCAACAGATTCCTTGTCAAAAGCATTCAGAGACGTAGGATCATCGAGATAGATCCAAGCTATGTTATCTTTCAACTCGTAGTGAATTGTCATCGTGTATTAGTTATTATGTTCTGTGAAATATTTTCCGCCTTCGATTCAAGTAAAAGAACGGGGAATTAAACTATATTTTTCAATATTAAAGGGGAGATATAGAATCGCACCGGTAACTTTAGGGGAAAGAGTTATGGTGAAATCAGGGATCAACCATGTGTATGGATCCAAAGGATTAATGTCAATGTTTTCAAAACCGATCTCGTATGCGCCCATTTCTTCATTAAATGCGGATAGCAAAGAGGAAACGTATTGAGAATACAAATCTTTAATGTGGTCGTTACCAGTATTAATTATTACTTGTTCTCCTTCGATTAGCAGTTTTTTGATAGACTCTTGATCCGTTTCTCCGTCTAAAAACATAATAATTGCTTTCAAAACTAATAATGCAACATAATGTCTTGGATAAATAACATAGTAATTTATTATCTTCTCTATCTGATTTAAAACTAGTTTTTTATCAAGCTCTTGTTTGAATTTAGTGGAGACAAAAATATTGCCTAATAACATATATAGATGAAGGTCAGGAGCGGTATTTGGAGGTATTTGTGACACTAAAGAGTATTGGGCTTGATAATACTTGTCAAAAATAGTTGGCTGATTTTTAGATATACTGAGAAGAATGTGTAATATTGTTAATAGCTCCAGTTTTTCAATCATTAACTGACCTGTAATTGAACGAATATTGTTTTCCGAAGTTTGGGCTTGTAGCTTCATTATTTCCTGAATAAATTTATTTGTCTTTTCTATTTGCTCTTCAATTTCTTGGATTGTAGAGGGGGAATGTTCTTTGTTTATTTCGAAGAACGAATTAATTGTATTCATTGTGGAGATATGATTCTCAAGATTGTTTTTTATTAAAAACGTCATCATTTTGAAAAGATCGTTTTTTGAAGGATTCATGTTTACATCAATAACTTTTTTCTTGTAAAGGTCATACAACTTCTGTTCAATGTTATTTATATAGTTAGTAAGTTTTTCTCCATATTTTAGAAGTCCATGGATATTGTTTTCATCCATTAAGTCATAAGTGTTTATTTCTTCTGGCCACTTAGAACCAATTTTTCTTTCTACCAATAATGGTAACGAATATAATTGTAATACTGGAGAAATAATAGATGTAATTCGCAAGTAAAAAGTTTCGGGGGAAAATTTCACGGTGGTATAATATAATGCTTTTATGTTTATCTTCTCGATTAATTCCAATAGTAATTTAGAATTCCAGAAACCGTTATTTACCCATTCAATAAAATC
>JAMOVR010000225.1 GCA_027061945.1 Candidatus Heimdallarchaeota archaeon | reverse complement strand
CGCTCACGCCCCTGTTAGGTGAATATGATTGCTGACGAACAGTTACGCAAAATCTTAGTTACCAATGAACGAGGGTTCATAAAACGCAATGAATCATCGACTCTCGAGTTTAAAGCTAATTTTTCTTATGCATCTTTGCCACAATACGCGAAAACTATGGCGGCTTTCGCCAATAATAAAGGGGGAATTATTGTTTTTGGAGTCACAGACCATCCAAGACGTCCGATTGGTCTGGAAAATGATAAATTTATCAATCTAGATTCCGCTAGATTAACAGAAGAATTAAATAAAGTTTTTGAACCAGAGATAATATGGCGTAAACGTGACATTCAAATAAATGCGAAAATATTTGGTTTTCTTATAGTAGAAGAAGCAAAGAATAAACCAATTATTGCAAAAGCAACGAGAGGAGAAATTAGGGAAGGAGTTATATACTATAGATATTATGCCAGAAACGAGCCTATACGTTACCCAGAATTAGCTCAAATAATTGGAAGAATAAGAGAGAAAGAACGGAGATTGTGGATAAATCACATTAAACAAATCGCTCATATTGGTCCGGAAAATGCGGGGATTTTTAATCCTGAAGATGGATTAGTAAAAGGAATAGGAGGATCGTTTCTCATAGATAGATCATTATTACCTCACATCCAATTTATTAGAGAAGGTCATTTTGTAGAGAAAGAGGGTGCCCCATCTGTAAAATTGATAGGAAATGTACAGGTTATTGGTGGAGACGAAGATGAACTAGATGGTGTTATTGGTATTCAAGAAAAAGCAATTAACCAACATGATATTATTGTAAATTTTTTAAATCAAGTAAAAGTAAGGTCTCCTGAAGAATACATCAAACAAATTTGCTTATCTGGAATTAAATATTTACCATTTTATTATTATTGTAAACTGGCAAAAATAAAATTGTCACATTTGGAAACTCTACTCAACAAAATACATGGCTATCAGGTGATATTAACTCGTGTCAAAACGGATGCTGGAAAATTACCAATAAAATTGAAAAATACCGGCACCAAGGCTTATAAAGAAAAAGTTAGAATACTCCATCAACTCAAAGAAAATAAATTAGATTTTCCTGATGACAGAAAAATACTTCGGTATCTTTTAGAAGTAATTAGAACTTTAAAGGATGTTGATCTTATTAGAAAAATACTCCTAAAAGTATATGAAAAGCCCCTTAGAAGGATTGGAGTTATTGGAGAGTTTAGGATTGCTGTTTGCTATTTGGATTACATTGAAAACAAATAGCACCTAACAAGCGGGTGCACTTGACCGCTATTCCGCTGCGCCCTTCGGGCTTGCTTCATGTCGGCAAGTGACCCATATCGTTAGGCTATCTTCTCAAAGTCAACACTTTCAGAATAATAGCCATTTGATTCTCCGTACCATCTTATAACAACGCCGCCATTAATTGTTCCAATCCTGTAAAAAGTCCAGGTAAAACTATCCCGCCACTCTTCGTCCACGTCAACGCCTTCCGGGTTTTCATTTTCATTCGTAGATTCTTCAGCCTGAAGAATTGGACTCCCAACCAAATCTGACAATTCACCACAAATGTCATCAATGGTTACGTCCTCACATCAGTCTTGGTCGTGGAACATTTTATATTTGCTCCCATCGTCACAAATGAAAAATAATTCACTATCTCCATTTTTTTCAACAGCAGTAAGGGTTTTCCCTATCAATTCTGTTATTTCACATCTATCATCCCATTCCATAATAATTCTCCTGTAATTGAAATTTGCCTAACAATAGCATTGAGTGGACGCGGAAACAATGCCGCTTTTCAAGGCCAGCTTACAGGCCGCGCCACTCATTCCGCCCGTTGGGCTTAAAATCGCATAACTCATGAAATTACTAATACAACTGACCCCA
>JAMOVR010000224.1 GCA_027061945.1 Candidatus Heimdallarchaeota archaeon | reverse complement strand
ACTTGCTTTTCGATGAACCTAGAGGGGAGATGAGACTGATGAAGCCCTATCCAAGCGTGGTCTATCGCACAGACTTGAACGGTAAAAAGCTTAAAACCTATAACAATCCATAAACCACCACGTAAGGAAGAAACCGATAACTTTGATTTATGTTCCTAATGCGGAGTCATATCGAAATATGAGATTGTAAGTTTGTTTCATCTTATAATTTTCGTAATGTGATTTACCACGGACATATAAATTAAAAAATTATTTATAAAATGATTTTTAATTAGGAAACATTTAATTTATAGCGTATTATCTACTTCTTTGTGGATAATTCTAAGAAAACATATTCTAAACAAGAGAATGAAACTTCAAAAGAACTAATTGAAAAACTATCATCTAAAACACTTGTTAAAAACTTTTTACCAGCACCAATCTGGGGAATCATTATTTTCTTGATGGGAGGAGTAACGGCTTATGCATTTATGTTTTTAACGGGGTACGCGTTTTCTTGGGCAATAGAACCAATTAGGGAAACTAGGTGGTATCTACTTCCACCAATGCTTGGAATGGGAATTTTATTTGTAATATTATTTAAAAAAGTAGTAAGACAAAAAATCCAAGTATTAGAACTAATGCTATTATTTGCAGGAATCGTTTTATTAATGTTCTTCTTAGAGCTAATAGACTACGATCATAAAGGAGGAGGAATTTTTCACCGTGCAGATGGTGGTTTTTTGATTAATTTTGCAGATGCTTTACTGCCATTAGCTGTAATAACATTTTATTTACACTTAGAACTTACAAGTAGAGATTATCCAAATGTGTTCAATTCAGTGATAATTATTGGATCAGCAGCTCCATTGAGCTTTTTGGTTTCCATAAAGCCGTTTACTAAGTCATTTATTAGAGTAATTGAGGTAAATGACCTAATTCATGCTTACCAAATTGCTTTTAGTATTGGCACTCTCTTAATGGGAATATATGGGATATATATGTTCTACCAAGTTTTCAAAGAAGCAGACACATTTACTGCAGAACTAGCGTCAGCTCTTAACGAAATTGGTGCATTCATAATATTATTGTCATTTGTAATTTCGCCATTAGGGGATTATTTCTATATGTGGAATTTTAAAATTAATATTTACAATACATGGTTATTTACTTTTGGGATTATGATTATTTTGTTAGTTTATATCATCATTCCGACATATGCTTATGCATTTCCATTTAATGTTTACGAAATATTTGTAGTAGATAGCGGGGGAAGCACTTATTATCATAAAACAATAGAAATCCCACAAGGAGTCCAAAAACTTCCAGACGCAACTTTAAAGTCTCCTGCGATTATAGCTATTGCTTCATTAGTCAGTGAATTATCGGGTGCTAGAGGAAAATTAAGATCAATAATGATGACAGATCGAGTAATTTTAGTTAATGTGATTGAAAACGTCGTTGGAATAATGTTGGCTGATAGGACTTCATTCTTTCTTAAAAGAGGGTTTGAGCAGTTCATTAATGAATTTGTGGAAAATTATAGAGAAGAAATAGAAATGTACTCAGGGAACATAACAGTCTTTAAGAACGCGGATAAGTTATTAAGAAGAATTTTCCCCTTTGTCAAATAGTATACAAACATCTTCTTTTTAGACCACATTCTAAACTATGTCTTTTCGAAAAGTTTTAGAAAAAAACGGGAAATTGTTTTCTGAGGAAACTCTGTTCTCATATGAGGGCCGGTAGCTCAGGAGGACAGAGCGGCGGCCTTCTAAGTAATTACGAAGAAAGCCGCAGGCCGCGGGTTCGAATCCCGCCCGGCCCGCCATTTTTAAAAAATGTAGTTTGTTTGGTAAATTAAAAATTATGTTTTTTAATTTTAGTTTGTTTTTAATTTATATAGATATGAAATAACCTTCTGTAAGGTGAGGTGGGGGATAAAAACAATATATATTTATTATACTTTGTTCAAGGTAATACCTAAGCAAATACCACAAAACACATCAACACAATATGTAGATAAATAAACATAAGATTAAGTAACAAGGTGTTTGTTTGTCCTTTATGTAACTGGGAAGCATTATAAAGAATATAACACACTTCTTTGAACATTTTAAAGACCGGGTTAGGATGGCCCATAGCTAATGTGGAAAAAATCATTAGAGATCTATTTATCCTAAATCATTTCTTGTAAAGAAGTGGTTTCAGGGGAGGGGCTCTTAATGAAGCACAATGCTACTTGTAAAAATAAGGAGGAGTTTACTATAAAAATAGTTGAAAATTTATTTTTTCAAGTTGATATATCCGATTGTTCTTAATATATTTAGTCCTTTTGATGTTAATAGATAATTTTTGTTTTTATCCCTAATAACGAATCCAGACTTTATTAATGGTCTTAAATGATAGATTAAGTGCCCCCCTTCTAAGTTAATTCTTTTTTCGAAATCACTAAATCTTTTATAGCCTTTATACATCTCTATGAGTAATTGTATTCTTACGGGATTACTTAATGGGAGAATTACATTTTTATACAATTCATGTGCATCTAATTCTTCTATCATTTCAATTGGTAGTTCAAAAGGAGACGTGGCTTTCAGTTCTTTTTCTCTTTTGATCATATCTATTTCTTTAATAAGTCCTCTGATTGTTTTTAAAGCAGAAAGTATTCGTAACCAATGCAAAACACATTTGTATTTTTCTTTTTCATTACTTGCGAGTTCTTCATATTCATTTAATATTTGTTTAATATCAATTATTAAGTCTGTAATTATGTCTAAACTTTTTTCAAAGTCTCC
Source organism: Candidatus Heimdallarchaeota archaeon (assembly GCA_027061945.1). Lineage (GTDB taxonomy): Archaea > Asgardarchaeota > Heimdallarchaeia > Heimdallarchaeales > JAJRWK01 > JAJRWK01. The sequence goes on along the minus strand of JAMOVR010000224.1, from coordinate 4,673 downwards.
TTGGTAAATCTTTTCAGAGACTCGATTTAAAAGTTCCCTCATCTTATTTTGACAATTAATTCTTACATGATCTGCATAAGGGCATTCTTTACTCTCAATGCTAAATGCCCTTTGTTCTTCCCAAAAAGCACTAAGGGAAATTCTGAGGTTTATCATTGAATTGTTTAACATTTGACTTCGTAACTTTTCGATCTCAACTTTAATTGCGTTCTGGTAAGCTATTAAATCCTCGATTTGATTTTCTTTTCTATTTTTTCCCTTAATAGAAAAACCACCTTTTCCTTTTGATCTTTAAACAACAGTGACGATTCATGCTTTATGTTTTGGGTCTGTTATTAGTTATAATGTTTTTAAATCGTCTTATTATTATGTTTGCGTTTTTTAAGGCTCTTATTTTTTTATATTTGGTATCAAATAAAAAAACTTAGTCTTTTATGTAATATTGTTGGGATTAAATTTCAGAATAACAGATTTTTTCTATGTAAACGCCTTAATATCAAAAAAGAATAACAAAAAGATAAACGTCTGTAATAATAAAACCATTATTCCTTCATACATATCTAATCGATGGTCATTTTGAATAGCAACTTTTATGAACCAAAGAACACCCGCAGTTGCTGCAAATTGAATCAAAATAAATGGCTCTAATGGAACTGTGATGAAGAGGCCTAACAACCCAAAAATCAGAAGTGACGTTTGTAAGATTCCTCCTACGGCATTTCCAATGGCTACTTCTATTTTTTCTTCACGCGCGCTAACTAAAGCTATGCCGTGCTCTGGAATTGAACCTGCACCACCTAAAATTAATGCTATAAGTAATGGTTTAATTTCTTTGTGTTCAAGTATTACCTCTATTGATCCTTCGATTAGTTTTCCGCCAATTACTATTCCTACAAAACCCATAACTAATATTATTAAGGTTACTAACTTAGAAATATGTGGCTTGCTAGCTTGAATATTATTTGAGACTGCAACTTTTCTCTGTTCAATTAAAAGATAAAATAGATATACTAAATACGAAGCTACTAATAATAATGAAGCAAACTTTGGAAGAGTTGGTTGTTCTAAAAACAAATTACCATCTATTTTTTGTTCTATGAATTGCAAATGCTCTATTATTCCAACGAACACTGAAACGGTCAGAGCAACAAAAGCCCAGCGCATTAACACAAGCTCCTGGAAAATAGTTTTTTCTTCTATAGGAAAAGAACCGGTATCTTTAGAACCCATTACTACTATTAAACCAAATATTATGGTGTTAAAACCAGCAGCTGCGAGAACTGAAACTAGTCCTATTAAGACTCCATGTTCTTTTCCAGAAGTGATGAATAATAACGCTAACACTGCTTCAGGCATATTAGAGGCTAGACTAGAAATTACTCCTGCCACATAGTCCGTTTGCTTTAAATACTTAGCTCCTGCGTCAAGACCCTCAACTGCCCATTCTGAGGTTCTAAACGTAAACCAAAGTCCTAGTGTTAGAGGAAAAATAATTGCCCAAATTCCTATATTAAGCCCAATAGGTGTTTTCCCATCAAATCCAAAAAACAAGACCAGTAGAGCTAATAAAATAACAAAAATAAGTTCAAAATTTGAGATATTTAGGGCTTGCCATAAAGACTTTTTATTTTCATTATATTGTTCTTCCTCTCTTCCCTTATTCTCATCGTTTTTCATTAGGCTTGTACAAGTAAATCCAATTAATAAAATTGATGCTTTATTTTTTCTGTTTATTCGTGTAAATAAAACGCTCTTTTATGTTTCAAAAGTTCTTAACGTTGATAATAGAAAATCCTTTTAGATTTTAATCTCCGTTAAGTCGGAAAAGTATTTTTATAGATTTGAGCTATCAATAATTTTTTTAGCTATAAGTTCTATACCTTCATAGAACTCTTTAATATGCGAAAATATTCCCGCATTCTTACCCAATAGTTCAATTGAAACGCTATGTACATAAGGAATTCTTATTGTGGGTTTGACTCCCATTTTTATAAAGAAGTCATCCCATTCTCCTAAGAATTTGTCTAGTAATTTCTCCTCATAGTTATTTTGGGGCTGTGGGACTTGATTCCATACAAAAAAGTCTTGACGTGTTTGAACGGTTGCTTGTAATATACTTATCATTTCCCTTAAAAACTCGAAAGTTGCATCAACTCCATAGTTTGCTGGTCGTAAGACAAGTAAACTATTATCTGCTAATGCCATATGATTTACGCTATTCATAGATATTCCTGATTGATTGTCTATAATTATCCAATCGATTCCTAATTTGTTTAATAGCTCTTGTTGGGCAATAATGCCTCTTTTCAGCGCGGTAGCCCACCATTCTTGTCTTTTATTGGATAGAAATCTTTTACCGATTTCCGGAGGAGGAGATCTTATTAGGTACAGATTATCATATTCTGTTTCAAGCAGGATATTTTCAATATCTGTTACTCCATCTAAATAATGAACCCAAGTATGTTCTGGAGAAAAATCTTTTTTGGTTGGTTTAGATAATAGTATCCTATCCAAGGATGGTGCTTCGATGTCAGCATCTACTATTACTGTTTTTTTGCCTAATTTACTTGCAAACCAGTAAGCCAAATTTACGGAAATAAGTGTCTTACCACTGCCGCCTCTAGTACTATATGTAGTTATTGTTGGCGTATTTTTCACCATCCATGGGATTTGTTAATAACTAAGCAAATATATTGCATAAAAAGTATTTACTTCTTCCTTCTTAAGATTTGGTCTATGTATCATGGCAATCAATACAATTACCTCAATAAATATACATTGTTCTTTTTTCTATTCCTTTTTTAAATGGTTTATAATCTTTTCTGAATTCAATGAATTTTAGTTATTTTGACTAAGTTTTGCTAATATCTTTTTTGCTTCTCTAAATGGTCTTGTAGCTTTTTTAACTTCTTTTTTGATTTCATTTATTTGTGTATCTATCTTTTTAATTTCTCTTTGTTTTTCTAAAAGTTGTTTTTTAATTTCTTCTTTCTGTTTTTTCTTGAACCCTAATCCTCCTAATAATGATTTTTGATTTAATTGTTTTTCTAATTCTTTGCTTTCTGAATATAATTTTTCTCTCTTAAATCCTAAGTCTTTTTTACCCTTAACTGCATTATAATAATTATTCAAAGAATCTAATATTGTTTTCTCGATCTCTTTTCTTAAAGGAATTTTTTTAATCCTTGAGATCGTCTCTTTTATCCTATATGCATCCCATTTTTTTAGTTCTTTCTCCCATGTAGTGTCTTCTATTCCTAAACTGAGTAAGAACCATTCTAAAATCACTTTTTGTTTTCTTTTAGTATCAAGCTGTTTCTCAAGTTCTAAAGTAAAGTCTAATGCATCTTTTATGAACATAAATCCCGTTTGACAAGATTCTAATTGTTTTAATAATATCCCAAAAAGCTCCTCGCTAGATGTTTCTAATGCCACGGAACGCATTAGCTGTTTCTTTTTATTTGGATATTTAATATAGTACTTTAAAAAGCATGGAAGTTCTTCTTTTTCTACCTCTTTATCATAGAAAATACATTTTTCTCCTATACAATCTATTGAACTGTTTATCTGTTTAAATGCAATATATCTAGTATAATTTTCTTCGTTTATCTCTTCTAGTTCTTCTAACTCACGATCTTCTCTTTTGGCTACTAAACGCAGTTTTTCTGCATTATCAAATCCATTTTTTATTGCTATCTCTTCTAATGCCTTTTCTATTGCTTGTTTTACCTCATCAAACTGTTCTCTCTCAAATGCAGTAATCAAAGGATTAACTGCCCTTAGGTCACCTATCTCTCCTAGTTTAATCGCTGCAATTTGTCTTTGCCATAAATGTTTCGAGGATAGCATGTTTATATTTTCTATTACTTCGTCATTCATTTCTATGAAAAAAATTGTTAACAATTAAAAAAGCTTGATGTTTTGAAACACAGTAAGATTCTCTTAAAAAAGAGTATGGTTGTCTTTTTTTAAAAAAAGAAAAAAGTTTTTGGCAAACGCTTCTGCGTTTGCCGGTTTAATTACTATGGCCTATTGACCTTTTACCTTACTTTCTGCGGAAGCGGATGTAAGGAATTAAGGCCAATGTGCCGAGTACAGCAGCTATGTAGTAGAAGCTGCTGAATGGCAAGAAGCCACCACCAGTGGTGGATACACCAACGGGGTTGTATTGAACTCTCCACCATTGTTGTGAGGAGGAGGAAAGTAGGACTAGGTCGAGACCAGTGAGTCCTTCTCTGTAACCCCAGTGGTCTTGTGAGTATACAATGGGAATTGCAGGTTCCCAATTGTATAGGTATTGTTGGATTTCTTTGCAGTATTCAAGTCTCTGGTTAGCGTCAAGTTCATAGACGTATTGGTCAGTGAGAGCATCGTAATTGGGATCCCACCAGTTGTAGAAGTTGATACCATATGGCAAGAATGCCCAGGTTTCATATAGACCTTGTGGGTCCCAATCAAGTCCCCATGCATAACCTACGAAGAGTAGGTCGAAACCACCCTCTTCAAATAGGGGCACGGGTGTGTGGGTTCCGTCAGATAGTTCATAGTCAGCAGAACCTAAGTCGTAACCAAAGGTTCTGGGCACAATTACGTCCCAACCGGAGCTCACGTGGAATTTAACGTGAATTCCGATCTTGGGGAATTCGTTTTGCATTAAGAGTGCCCATTGGTTA
>JAMOVR010000223.1 GCA_027061945.1 Candidatus Heimdallarchaeota archaeon | reverse complement strand
TCAAGAGCCCTGATACATTATGTTTAACTGCTTCAATAACTCCGGGAATACGGTGAGCTATAACAGGTTTTCCACAAGCATTTGCTTCCAAATAAACAATTCCAAAAGTTTCTGTTTTCACAGAAAGCAAAACGAATATGTCAGAAGCATGGAAATAGTGCACCATTCTTTGAGGAGGCAATGATCCAGTAAAAAAAATGTTATTTTCTAAACCCAATTTATGCGTAAGGTCCTCAAAATATTTCCTGTCTGGCCCTTCACCAGCAATAAAAAGGCGCGTTTCGGGTAAATCTTTCAAGATTTTTGGCATTGCTCGTATCAAGAATGAGTGTCCCTTGTCTTTTATCAATCTAGATGCAGAAAAGATTACATTAGCATGTTGTGATAATTTTAAAGAGTGTCTCGATTTTATGTTTTTGGTCTCCTTTAACATAAAATTCTGTATCAATGCCGTGGTGAATGATATGAATTTTATTGTCAAATTCAGGCACAACTTTTATTATTGCAGATTTCATTGCCTCACTTACTGCAATGATTCCATCAATTTTGTGGAAAAGCTTATAAAGCTTTTTCTTACCTTGCATTAATGAAAAAAAATAGGTGTTTTTTTCAAAATAATTTACCAATTCAGTGCCATGAAATGTAGTCCAGGTTGGCTGGTAGGTGGTGAGATCTGTAAAAGCAGCACATTTTTGTGCATGTGCATCAGCTAATATCAATATATCAAAAGAGTTTTGTTCTAGTAATCTTTTACAACAGTGTCCCAAAAACCAAATATAAAATTTGGGAATGAAAGGCTTTCTGATTATTCTTATTCCATAATTACTTTTAATATAATTATCGATTGTTTTTTCATCTTGAAGGTTTCCTCTATTTTTACATGTTAATATGGTAACTTTGTGCCCTATTTTGGATAGTCCCGCAGCTAAATTGTAGGCATAGCTGCCAGCTCCGCCTACATTAGGAGGGAATTCGACCGTGAGTACTAATACATTCATTTTATTCTTATTCCATAAAACCAATATTTGTAAGTTTAAAGTTTACTATTGAGCTGATATCCTCAAGCAATTTACGTTTTAAATGGGTCTGATGAGGTAAATCTAGTTTTTCAGTCATAGAAGATTTCAATTTCTTATATGCCAATTGAGGCGTGACTTGATCAGGAGTTATAAAAGCATGATCTCTATTTGTAATATGACTAAATTCTTCAATCTTTTCATCCCATATTAATCCAATAGATGGTATCCCCATGGAGTAGGCAATAATATTTGCATGTAACCTATGTGCAATCAAGGTTTTGAATTGAGATATATGTTCCATCAGTATAGATGGAGTAGTTGGCCTGCTTAATAGAGCAATATTGTCATCATGACATAACTTAGAGCACTTATTCCATATTGTTTTAGTAAAATCATAGTCTTTTGGGTCACCATTTGTGAAAAGTGCAATTTTACAATCATTGGATATAAGTTGCTCTATTAATTTTAGCCAAAAAAATTCTATATTTTTTCTGGAAAAGAAATATTTATAGGAACTCAAATTTCGTTTTAGCTCTTTTGGAGCAGAAATCCCCAATCCAATCCTAATATTATCTTGTTTTGTTTTTATGTTATATGCATCTGCAGCACATATGGCAGGATCATATATAATTGAATATCTGGATTCAGCTTCTGGAATTAGTGCCATGAGCGTTTTTAGCGAACCTTGATCCCGTACAGATACCAGTTTAACAGCATGGTTTGTTAAGGCTGCCTTTAATGTTCTTATGCCTAAAGCAGACCATCGCCTTCCAACACCGCATGCCACAAATATAACCTTTTTCTTTAACAGAGCAGATATCCGTATTATTTCTCTTACTTTTAGCGGGAAATTTAGGTTGTTATCCATTAGTAATTGCCCGCCA
>JAMOVR010000222.1 GCA_027061945.1 Candidatus Heimdallarchaeota archaeon | reverse complement strand
GATATACATCTCCTGCTGGCTGGACAGCCTATTCAGATATAATAGAGGTCAAGATTGATGCAGGCAAAAACTGAACTAATACAGCGAACAATAAAAGGAAAATTCATCATAAGGCCTTACCAGCCTGGTGATGACCCTCAAATTTTTGTTTCTTGGGAAAAGGCCTTTAACAAAAAGCTGGATGCTGAAATTTGGCATTGGAAATATCATGCCAATCCAATGGGTTTTAGAACCATGCTTTGTCTATCTGAAAATGGTGAAGTAGCCGTCCATTATGGAGCTCAGGTGTATAAGATCAATCATAATGGACAAGAAAAGCTCGCTCTCCACCTCACAGACAATTTTTCTCATCCAGAATACCGATGGGCTCTAGGAGGTAAAACAGGCTTGTTTGTTAAGACTTCTTGGGTCTTTGCAAAGACTTATCTGAAAAAATCAATAGAAGATACTTTTAAGTTGGAGACATCTCTTCCTGCTGCATATTTTAACTACGGATTTCCAGGAATAAGACATTATCGACTTGGTAATAAGCTAATGTTTTACAGATCATTTAAAGAAGCATCTACTTTTTACTGCACATATAAATCACATATGCGTAGTCCCCTTAAAAACTCATTGAAAACAGGGATAGCTACAAAAGTTATTAATGTTGCTACTCCAAAGGAACTTAATACACTTTGGGATGAAATAGCAAAAAAACTTAATCCATTTGGTGTGATTAGAGACTATAATTTCTTGAAATGGCGTTATTTTAATAAGCCTAAAAATAATTATAAATTCTATTGCCTAAAAAAAAGGCCAACTAACAAAATAAAAGCATGGCTTATCAGCTCTACAACAAAAAACCAAAGGGAAAAAATTCAACTCGTGGATTTTTTAGCAAAAGACAACACGGCCCTAAAACAACTTCTTCAAGAGTTTTTAGCAGTAAACAAAGCTGATATAATAGAATGTTGGTTTTCAAATAACCATCCCCACAAAAAAGCTTTTTTAGAATGTGGTTTCATTCCTGAAAAAGAACCCTTAGGCATTATGCCATGTACTATATGTGATGAAGCAAATGTCACATCCAATTCTTCTGATAATTTTATTTGGACAATAGGCGATGCTGACCTTTTTTAATACAAAACCCAAAAAAACTTTTCGTTATATTAATAACATAAATCTATTAATACAGTTTATAAGACGTGATATTTATAGCCAATATGCTGGTTCTATTGCAGGGCTTTTATGGACCATAATAACGCCTTTGAGTCAGCTTTTAGTCTACTCTTTTCTTTTTACTGTTATTTTTAAAATTCGTTTATCTAGATTCGAAACAGGCACAGAGAGCTTTATGGTCTTCTTTTTAAGTGGTCTATTGGCATGGACAGCTTTTTTTGATGCCTTGATAAGATCAGGGAGTGTTATTATCCAAAATGCCAATTTAGTTTCTAAGGTGGCATTCCCTGTAGAATTATTGCCTCTAAGTACTGTCGTTAGTTCATTCCTTCTTGCAGGAAGTGGTTGGATCCTCTTTTTGTTATGGCTTACAGCTAAAGGCCTTGCTTCTTTTTATTGGCTTCTACTTCCCATTCCTGTATTATTCTTTTTTCTATTTACATTAGGGTTAGCATGGATCTTATCAGCTATAAGTGTATATTTGAGGGACACACAGCAAATTTTGAATGTAGTGTTAAATATATGGTTTTATTTTACTCCAATTTTATATCCCTTATCTATGGTGCCTCAATCGATGCGATGGGCCATAAAACTTAATCCTATTTATTATTTTATAGAGTTAATAAGGGATATTTTGTTCAAGCATACTATTTCTATGTTAGCTTTTTGGATTTCTTTTTTTCTTTCATTAATACTCTTTCTGATCGGTTTTATTTGTTTCAGAAAACTTAGAAATGGATTTGC
>JAMOVR010000221.1 GCA_027061945.1 Candidatus Heimdallarchaeota archaeon | reverse complement strand
AAGATAACGACACGGCTCAGGGGCGGCAAACATGTGGAGCAACCAACTTTAAATTACCACTGAATATTATGCGGGGCACAGCCTTTGAAAAACCGCCGCGCTGTTTGCCGTCCCTTGCAGCCGATTGTTATGTCCAAATCTCATTCTCCATTAATAACTCATTTGATATTGTTTTATACAGAATCTTGTCTTCGAGCGAAGCAAGTAAACTATAAACCTCACTTTTGCCATTCTGTGGTGACTTTAACAATTTTGATTCAGAAAGTATTTGTATAGTAATGGATGCTGCTGCACCTGAAATTGCAATTATTGGATTTGAACAGGTAGCACCTGCCAGAGTAAACAGGCCACCAATACCAATTGGCCCCCATTTTTTAAATTTTTTAATCCATCTTGTTTGTCGAAATTTTGAATACTCTTTATTGAATTCTCTTGATATATCCTTAATTCTTTCTTTTAATTCATTCTCATCATGAATATTATTTAAGCCGTAAAGATTAATTAAATCTTTTATAAGTCTATGAAATGGTTCTTTTAAGTCACTGAATGCATGTTTTAGTTGCCAATAATCATTTTCATTTAACGAAGAGATGTTATCTGGAATCACTAGATTAATAATAGATGAAGCCAAAATGTTCGGTGAGTCTGACCTTGAATAAGTTGATAACTCGGAAATATTATTAAATGAATTAAACAATAATTTATCTGTAAGCGATGGTAAACCATATTTTTTCGATAAATTTGAAGCGACATTGGATACAATTAGATCACACGCATTCTCATTAACAACCATGTATTGTCCGTTTTGAATATCTGCGAGAATTTTAGAACTATCTTTATCAACTAGATTGTATTTTCTTAACAATTTTCTTACATTTTCACTGACCTTATCCTGATGAAGGAACGAAAAACCACTAATTGATATGCTTCCTTTTTTATCAATTACCACTGTTCTTTCATTGTTATGTTTGTTATGAGAAGAGATATATTTGAAAGTTTGTTCTAATACATCAAAATTTAAGGTATTTATTTTTATATCATTTTTTCCTGGAGATATTGAGGCGAAACAATCAGGGCAACTATCCAATATTTTTTTTAAACTTTCAGAAAAATTATAATTTGCATCTTCAGGAATAATGCTTTTTATTCGATCATAAAAAAGCAAATAAGTCTTTAACCAATCAATAGGTGGTTCAAAAGATGGATAATAAATCGCTTCAAATTTACCTAAAGACATTTGGTTCTCCTGAAGACATAACGCTGGAGCTAAGCTGCCGACAACCCCAAGCCCAAAGGGCGCAGCGGGTTGGCGGTCAGCTTGAGCGATTTGTTCGACTTTACTTAATTCTATTTATTAATTCAACGATACACCTAGATTTCATGCGTGGAATCATTCTATAATTACCTGAGCTATTCTTTTTATAAGCAGCAAAATCGCCATCTCTGGACTGACGAATTTGAATAACAGAATTATCTAGATAAAGTGTTGGAATACCATTCACAAATTTCCAATCAAGTACGTTTGATCTTATCTGAGTTAATACTGCAGCTACTTCAGCTATCGTTGGCAATCGTTTTCCAATATCAGGATTAATTATGGATTTCAAAAGTCTCTTAGAAGAGCTAGTAATCCAAGGAGGTAGTGAAGATAATTCTATAATAGTTCCAGATTCAATCTTTTTCTGTATCACGGAATCAATATATATTGCCTTCTCAACAGGATCATCTAACTGATCATACTCTTTTAGTTCTTTTCTGTTTAAGTATTTTAGTCCGTCATATGGAAGATATCCTCCCAGAAGTTGATAAACCAATAATCCTACTTGATATACATCTCCTTTTATAGTGTATCTATCTGTAGCAAAAGATTCAGGTGGTCTATATAGGATACTATGTTTGGATGCAATAACAAAATCGAC